>CAIPNE010000430.1 GCA_903866355.1 uncultured Gammaproteobacteria bacterium | reverse complement strand
GCTCTAGGCCCGCGGCGCGCTGATTTTTATTTCCAGAAACCTCAGCGCTCACTGGGTGTCGGTGGCAGCCAACACCCAGTGAGCGCAGAACTCAGCGTGACTCACGGCCGGAAATGTCCTTCTAGACCGGCCCATGACTGGGCGTAATCTACTTGTAATTCCGCTCGCCTCAGGGCCTGTGCGGATGGCCGCAGCAGGTAACGAGACTCAAACATGAAGGCCAAAGTGTCGGCGAGATAGCGCGGCGTCAGCGCTTGCGTGGCGGCGGCGGCGTGCACCGCCGCTTCAGGTCCATGCGGCACATGTCCGTTATGCAGACTCGCGCCACCCGGCTCAAAACCGCTGTGTCTGGCATCGTATTGTCCGTGGACCAAGCCCATCAATTCGCTCATCACATTGCGATGGAACCAAGGCGGCCGAAAAGTGTGCTCGGCCACCAGCCAGCGCGGAGGGAAGATGACGAAGTCTGCGTTGGCGACTCCGGGGCTGTCGGAGGGCGAGGTGAGCACCGTAAACAGCGACGGATCGGGATGGTCGAAACTGACCGTATTGATGGTGTTAAAGCGGGCTAAATCATATTTGAGGGGCGCTGCATTACCGACCCATGCCACGACGTCGAGCGGCGAATGGGCCAGCTCGCAGCGCCACAAGCCTCCATCAAATTTAGTGATGAGTTCGCCGCGTGCAGCACGGTCCTCAAACCACGCCGTCGGGGCGAGAAAATCACGGTCATTGGCGAGGCCGTCGGATCCCAAAACCCCCCGTTCTGGCAGCCGAAAACTGGCGCCATAATTCTCGCAGACGTAGCCCCTGCTCGGTCCATCTGGTAGTGCCACGCTGAATTTCAAGCCGCGCGGAATAATCGCCATTTCGCCCGGCGCCACTGCCAGCCGGCCACACTCCGTGGCGATTAACAATCGCCCCTGCTGGGGCACCAGCAGTAGTTCACCATCCGCATTGAGCAAGTAGCGATCACCCATGGAGCAGTTGGCGAGATAAAGATGAACGGCAATGCCCGTGTGCAGCGCGTTGCTACCGCTGGCAGCAAGCGTCACGAGACCATCGATAAAATCGGTGGGGTGGGTCGGCAGCGCCAGCGGACTCCACCGCAAGGGATCTGGTGAGGCCGGCTGAGACAGCGGCGCGGTGTGCCAAGTAGCGTGCACATAGGGTTGGTTTGGGCCCCGCCCTACTGACGGGCGAATACGGTAGAACCAGCAGCGACGGCTATCGCGGCGCGCTACCGTAAAAGCCGTGGCGCTGAATTTTTCAGCATAGAGCCCGTAGGGGAGTTGCTGCGGGGAGAACTGCCCAATGGGTAGCGCGCCCGGCAGGGCTTCGCTGCTGTGTTCGTTAGCAAATCCCGTGGCGTATTGCCACGAGGCTTCCTCGTTAGTCAACGCAGGTTGTTCGCTCACGCAGCCTCCGATATTAAATGCCATTCGCCCCGAGTATCGTTCCATTGATGACGCTTCTCAACGTCACTGCTACAGGGGAGAGCGCATGAAGTTAGCAAGTCTGCG
>CAIPNE010000429.1 GCA_903866355.1 uncultured Gammaproteobacteria bacterium | reverse complement strand
GCCAGCGCCTGATCCAGACGGCGGCCGCCGAGTTCGGAGGGAATCCGGATCTCATGGCGGCGAACTTCATTCATACCGTGGAGTCTACCTGCAAGTGCCGGTCCTTGCCTTGGTCTCACCGCTCGCAAGTACTACAATATTTACCCCAGAACGACGGTCTTGAACTTTAGTGAACCAATTATCGACCCTGTTCGTGGCCAAGCGCGCGCTTGTAATCTTGTTGCTGGGGCTGCTGATGGCAGGTTGCGGCCTGCTGCCGGATAAAGATGCGGAGGATATTCCGGAGAACTGGCCGGAAGAAAAACTCTATTTTGCCGCCAAGGAACGTCTAGATGCCGGCTCGTGTAACGGCGCCATCGACTACTACGAAAAACTCCAGGGCAGATATCCTTTCGGGGCCTACGCGCCACAGGCTCAGCTAGAGCTGGCGTATTGCCACTACAAATCTGAAGAACTGCCCAAGGCAATTGCCGCCGTTGACCGGTTCATGAAGCTCAACCCCACGCATCCTTCGATGGACTACGCTTTCTATCTGCGCGGATTGATTAATTTCAACACCGGTAAGGGCGCGATTGAGCGGCATCTGGCGCGCGATGCTTCTCAGCGTGATCCGGGCGCCTCACTAAAGGCGTTCAACGACTTTAGCGAACTCATCAAGCGTTTCCCCGACAGCCGCTATGTGGCGGATTCCCAGCTACGCATGCGCTTTCTGCGCAATATCCTCGCCCAGCACGAAGTGAACGTGGCTAACTGGTACATGCGTCGCGGCGCTTTTGTGGCGGCCGCTAATCGTGCCCGTTACGTGGTCGAAAACTACCAGCAAACCCCGGCGATGCCCGCGGCGTTGGTGTTGCTGGCAAAGGCGTACAAAGTTTTACAACTAGACGACCTTTCGGCCGATGCTTTGCGGGTGCTGGAACTCAACTACCCCGATGACCCCGGCATTGAAGCCGTAAAAGAAACCTCGGTGGATTGATTAACGCGCGCCTGCGGGTTTAAGCCGGTGGTACCGGCTCCTGCTCGTCATAGCGCGAGGTAATCGGAAAGCGCCGGTCACGGCCAAAAGCGCGCTCGGTGATGCGCACCCCGGGTGCCGCCTGACGTCGCTTGTACTCATTGCGGTCCACCATTCGCGCCACGCGTTTCACCGTTTCCAGTTCAAACCCTGCTGCCGCAATTTCTTGAGGGGTTTGATCGCGTTCGATGTACCGCTCCAGCAACGGGTCTAACACCTCATAGGGGGGGAGGCTGTCGGTGTCTTTCTGGTCCGGACGCAGTTCTGCGGTGGGCGGTCGCTCAATCACCCGCGGCGGGATGATAGGCACTGCACTTTGGGCGTTGCGCCAGCGTGCCAACTCATAAACCAGTGTTTTGGGGCAATCTTTCAAGGGTGCAAAACCGCCCGCCATGTCGCCATAGAGGGTGGCGTAGCCCACCGCCATTTCGCTTTTGTTACCGGTGGTGAGCACCATGCGGCCGGTTTTATTCGATATCGCCATCAGCAGAATGCCCCGGCAGCGGGCCTGAATATTCTCTTCGGTGACGTCGGCTGCGCGCCCGGCAAACACTGGCTCTAGGCAAGCATTAAAGGCCGTGAAGGGCGCTTCGATGCCCACGACATGGCACTCGCAGCCCATGCGCCGGGCTTGTTCCAGCGCATCCTCAATGCTCATTTCCAGGGTGTAGCGCGAGGGCATAGAAATCGCGCTGACGTTGGCCGCACCTAGCGCATCTGCGGCGATCGCGAGCGTCAAGGCGGAATCAATGCCGCCGGATAGCCCGATCACCGCGCCGCTGAAGCGATTTTTGTGCACATAATCGCGCACCCCGAGCACCAACGCTTGATACACCCCGGCGGTTTCGTCGAGCGGCTTAGCACGCGGGCCCGTGATCGATAGCCCCGGCACCTCACCCCGCACTTCGACGCACACGAGTTCCTCCACAAACTCCGCCGCACTCACCACTTCAAGTCCCGCGGCATCCATCACAAACGAGCCGCCATCGAAGACGAGTTC
>CAIPNE010000428.1 GCA_903866355.1 uncultured Gammaproteobacteria bacterium | reverse complement strand
CGCTGGGATAGCCCACGTGCGCTTGATTGACCAACATCACGTAACGGGCGATGACACCAGATTCTTCCAACTGCCGGACGCGCCGCAGGCACGCGGATTCCGACAGGTTCACGTTCGCCGACAATGTCACGTTACTCGTGCGGCCTTCGCGCTGCAGGGCGCTGAGGATGGCGCGGTCGGTGCGGTCAAACCCGCTAGTCATGGTGGTTTCCTTCTTGATTGGCTGCGGATTTCGCATTTACTTGCGGATCACGCGCAAAAAACCCGTATTTTGCAAGCTAATTCTCCGTCTGAGGTTCTACCCTTTGCCCTTAAACCACGCGTCATCAGATATTGGAGAAAGCGATGTATATCGGAGTGCCCAAGGAAATAAAACCCAGCGAGTATCGGGTGGGACTCACCCCGTCCAGCGTCCGTGAACTGGTGGCGCTGGGCCATCAAGTGCTGGTGGAAACCCAAGCCGGGGCGGGGATCGGTGCCGCCGATGAAGTCTACGCACAGGCAGGCGCACGCCTCGTGAGCAGTGCTGTCGAAGTGTTTGCGCAGGCCGGGTTAATCGTCAAAGTGAAGGAACCTCAGCCGCTCGAAGTAGCCCTGCTCGGTCCCCAGCACGTGCTGTTTACCTATCTCCATTTGGCGGCCGCACCCGCACTCACGCGGGCGCTGGCGGCCAGCGGTGCGTGCGCCATCGCTTATGAAACCGTGACCGCACCCGATGGCTCTTTGCCGCTATTGGCGCCGATGAGTGAAGTGGCGGGCCGCTTGGCGATTACCGCCGGGGCGCGTTGCTTAGAGCGCGAGATGGGTGGCAGCGGCCTGTTGCTAGGCGGTGTGCCTGGGGTGCCGGCGGCGCAAGTCGTGGTGCTGGGTGGGGGCGTAGTGGGCACTAATGCGATTGAGATGGCGTTGGGCTTGCAGGCGCAGGTCACGGTGCTGGACAAATCACTGCCGCGTTTGCGGGTGCTGGCCGCGCAGTTTGGCGCGCGGCTCAATACCGTTTTTGCGACCCGTGATGCGTTGGAACACTATGCTGCGCTGGCCGATTTGTTCATCGGGGCGGTCTTGGTGCCTGGGGCCGAGGCGCCCAAATTAATCACTCGCGACATCTTGGCGCGGATGAAGCCCGGCAGCGTGATTGTGGATGTTGCCATCGACCAAGGCGGCTGTGCGCAAACCAGCCGCCCCACCACCCACGCCGAGCCCACTTTTGTGGTGGATGGCGTGGTGCACTACTGCGTGGCCAACATGCCGGGCGCCGTGCCCCGCACCGCCACGCAGGCGCTCAATACCGCCACCTTGCCCTATGTACAAGCGCTCGCCGGCGGTTGGCGGGCGGCGCTGGCGCGCGATGAGCACTTGCGCAATGGCTTGAACTTGCTGGCGGGTAGCGTGACCCATCGAGCGGTGGCACAGGCGGCCGGCTTACCCTACGTGGCGCCGGTGCTGGATTGAACTTGCAGACGTGGGCTTAAGGTAGGGTGCTGACCACCGCGACGATCGCGGCGGTCAGCTGGGCCAAATCTGCCGGTGACATCACATACGCCGGCATCACATAGACGAGGCGCCCGAAAGGGCGTACCCACACCCCGCGCGCCACAAACGCCTCGGGCAGCGTGCGCAGGTCTACCGGGGTGTGGAGTTCCACCACGCCGATGGCGCCGAGCACGCGCACATCGGCCACCTGCGGCAAGTCTCGACAGGGTGCAAGGCCGGCGCGCAGGCCCGCGTCAATGGTAGCCACGCGGCCACGCCAGTCCGAGGCCTCCAACAGCGCAATGCTGGCGAGGGCCGCGCGACAGGCCAAAGGGTTGGCCATAAAAGTGGGCCCGTGCATGAAAACGCCGGGGGTGCCCTGCGAAATAGTCGTGGCCACCGCGCGCGTGGTCAGCGTTGCTGCCAAGGTGAGATAGCCCCCGGTGAGCGCTTTGCCCAGGGTCAGAATATCCGGGGAAATACCGGCGTGCTGGCAGGCAAACAGTTCGCCGGTGCGCCCAAAACCCGTCGCGATTTCATCGCAAATGAGTAATACGTCGTGCCGGTCGCACAGCACCCGCAGCTCGGCGAGCCAGCTTGGGTGGTAGAACCACATGCCGCCCGCACCCTGCACAATGGGCTCTACGATGACGGCGGCCAGTTCGTCGGCGTGGTCCGCCAACAGTTGGGCGCAGGCGGCGATGTCGGCAGGATCCCAATCGTCGCCAAACCGCACGCTGGGGCGCGGTGCAAATAACTGGGTGGGCAGCGCCCCTTGAAACAGCGAATGCATGCCCGTCACGGGATCGCAAACCGCCATCGCCCCGAAGGTATCACCGTGATAGCCGCCGCGCAGGCTGAGCAGGCGGCGTTTGCCCGGACGCCCGCGCGCCACTTGGTACTGCAAAGCCATTTTGATCGCGACTTCAACCGCCACGGAGCCGGAGTCGGCGAAGAACACGGTGGCCAGCCCCGGCGGGGCGATTGTTACCAATTTCTGCGCGAGCGCTACCGCCGGCGCGTGGGTTAGCCCCCCAAACATGACGTGCGACAGGCACTCAATTTGGTCGTGTAACGCCGCGTTGATAGTGGGCTCGCCGTAGCCATGAATCACCGACCACCAAGAGGCCATGCCGTCGATGAGTTCACGGCCATCGGTGAGCTTGATGCGCACCCCGTGTGCGGAGGCGACGCCAAACATCGGCGGCGGATCCACAAAGCTGCTGTAGGGATGCCAAACATGGGCGCGGTCTAGCGCAATGATCTCTGCGGGTGTCAGCATGGGCGTGGCGGCGTGCTCAGGGTTCTACCACCCGCCAGCGCAGCCCGCCCGGCGGCTCAAACTGCTTGATGGGCCCCAATGGGCTGGGCCAATCGGCGAGCGTGCTGGTAGCCGTTACGCGCGCCAGTGTGATGGTGCGAGTGTTTGCCGGCAAACCATAAAAGGCGGGGCCAAAGTGCGCGGCAAAATCTTCCAAGCGCGCCAGACAACCTTCCTCGTCGAAAACTTGCGCATAGCAGGCCAGCGCCGATGCTGCGTTGAACACCCCCGCGCAGCCACAGTCGTGCTCTTTCAGGTGCCGCAGGTGAGGCGCCGAATCGGTGCCTAAAAAAAATCGTGGGTTACCCGAGACCGCGGCTTGGCGTAAGGCCAGGCGATGCTCTTCACGCTTGGCGACCGGCAGGCAATACAGATGCGGCCGGATGCCCTGATCGAACATTGCGTTGCGGTTAATCATGAGGTGATGGGGGGTGATCGTCGCGGCGATTGCGCCCGCCGCCTCCCGCACATACTGCACGGCCTCGCGCGAGGTGATGTGCTCAAAAACCAGCGGTAGCGCCGGGAAATCCGCGCGTAGAGGGATGAGTTCATCCTCGATGAACACGGCTTCGCGATCAAAAATATCGACGTCGGGCGCCACGCTTTCGCCGTGAATCAACAGAGGCAGACCGATGCGCTGCATCCGCTCGAGCACGGGATAAATCTGCCGGAGTTGTTTGACCCCGGCCTCCGAATTGGTGGTGGCGCCCGCGGGGTAGAGCTT
>CAIPNE010000427.1 GCA_903866355.1 uncultured Gammaproteobacteria bacterium | reverse complement strand
CGGGCCGCCAAAAGTTGACCCGGTGACGATCTTGGCAACCACTTCCCGGGCGGTGGTTTACCCAAATCAGGCTCGCCCTGGTTCCCCCGGGGCGAGTTCCTTTAATTTTTAGGAGATCAGTTATGAGCAGTAGAAAGACCATCGGCGCCTACCTCATCGAGCGACTGCAAGCGCATGGGCTGCGCGACATTTTTGGCATCCCCGGCGATTTTGTCCTCGGCTTCTATCAACTGCTAGAAGCAAGCCCCATCCGGGTGATCGGGACCTGCAACGAACTCAACGCCGGCTACGCCGCCGACGCCTATGCGCGCATCAACGGCGTGGGCGCAGTGTGCGTCACCTATAACGTGGGCGGCTTGAGCCTGGTAAATGCCATTGCAGGTGCCTACGCGGAAAAAAGCCCGCTCGTGGTGATCAGCGGCGCGCCGGGTGTCGGCGAACGTTTGAGCAATCCACTGCTGCACCATCGCGTGGGTCCCTTCACCACGCAACGCGATATTTTCGAGAAAATTACCCTGGCGGCGGTGGTGCTTGACGATCCCGACACGGCCTTCCGTGAAATTGATCGCTGCCTCGATCTTTGTCTCACCCACCAGCGGCCGGTCTACATTGAACTGCCGCGCGACTGCGTTGCCGCCGTGCCGCCCAATCCTTATGTGCGCACATCCACTCGCCCTACCAGCAACGCGCCGGCCTTAGCCGAGGCCCTGGCCGACGCCGTGAGTCTGCTGGAACGCGCTCGCCAGCCGGTAATACTCGCGGGCTTAGAGGTGCATCGCTTTGGCTTGAGCGATGATCTCATGCGCTTCGCCGAGCGCCATCAAATTCCCGTGTGCTCCACGATTCTCAGTAAGTCGGTGGTGAGCGAGCGACACCCGCTGTATCTGGGTGTCTACGAGGGTGCTATGAGCCAGGATGCGCTGCGCGAGTATGTTGAAGCGAGCGATTGCTTGATCCTGCTGGGCGCGTTTATGACCGATATGGAACTCGGCGCCTATACCGCCAAACTGGCCCCAGAAAACTGGATTTTTGCCAACATTGAAGAGCTGCGCATCCGCCATCATCATTTTCTTCAAGTGGCGTTTGTCGACTTTCTGGCCGGACTGTTTACCGCCGAACTCCAGCCGAGCACGCGCGCTTTGCCGGTGATGCCTAACGTCGAACAGGCGCCTTATCTACCGCGCCCTGCGACCCCCATCACGAACAAACGTTTGTTTCAGAAGCTGAATGACATTCTGGATGCCAATATGGTGGTGGTGTGCGATGTGGGTGATGCACTATTTGGTGCCACCGAACTGGTGACTTACGGGCAGACCCAATTTCTGGGCCCCGCCTATTACACCTCCATGGGCTTTGCCGTGCCGGCTGCGGTGGCGGTACAAGTGGCTAACCGCCAGTTGCGGCCACTGGTCTTGGTGGGTGATGGCGCGTTTCAGATGACCGGACAAGAGCTCAGCACCGCAGCGCGGCTACAGTTCAATCCTATCGTGCTCGTGCTCAATAACCGTGGCTACACCACCGAGCGCTTTCTCGCCGAGGGTGACTTTAATGACATCCACGAATGGCGCTATCACCGGATGCCCGAACTGCTGGGTACGGGCTTAGGCTTTGAAGTCCGCACCGAAGACGAACTCGAGACCGCCCTGAGTGCAGCCCTCGCCAATCTAGAGTCTTTCAGTATTTTGAATATTCATCTGGGCCAACTCGACATCAGCCGAGCATTGGCGCGGCTGACCAGCGGGTTGAAGGCCTTGGTTTAGGTAACCTGCACAAGCGGGCGGCGCTTACTTCAACACCTCAAACAAGTTGTTGAAGTCGTCGGTCCACAGGGGCAAGCCGGGAATCGGCGTGATGGCCGTGGTGCGGTCGCGAATAGCGGCCTGCTCAAGGGTTGCGGCGCTGCGCGACACTAACACCCAGTCGGTTTTGCGCAGCGCGGGTAACTCGGCGGCATCGCGAATTAACGCCACGTGTAGGTTTTGACTGGCGGCGATGGTGGCGACCACTGGGGCCAGATTCAAAAACCGGTTAGTCACATGGAAGGCCACGATACCTTCGGGTTTTAGATGCCGTAGGTAGACCGCCATGGCTTGTGCCGTGACGAGATGCACGGGGATGGAGTCACCCGAGAAAGCGTCGACGGCAAGCACATCGAAGGCCTGCGGGGGCTCGGCTTCCAGCGATAGCCTGGCATCGCCAATAACCAATTCCACTTGGGCGGGACTGTCGGCAATGAAGCTGAATTCCGTTTGCGCGAGGCTGACCACCGCGGGGTTAATTTCATATAAGCGATAGGTGTCGCCAGTTTTGCCGTACACCGCCAGCGTACCGGCACCGAGTCCGATCACCCCCACTTTTTTCCCTTCGGCCGGGGTATTGGCAAGGGCTAGGCCAATACCGGAAGTGGCGCCGTAATAGGTTGTGGCCTCGCGCCGGCGGGCGGTGGCGAGGAACTGTTCCCCGTGTTTGATGGAACCGTGATAGAGCTGCCGCACGTCGTCATCGGGGTTTTTTCGGTGGGCGTCCAAGGTTGATAAGGTGCCGTAAAAATTGCGCTCCAAAAGACGACTGCCCCGGACATCCCCGACAATTTGTCCGTACAAAAAATAGCTGCATAACACCGCTAGACCCACCGCGCCCACGCGCAGGCTGGGATTGATTTTTGGCAGCCCCAGCACCAGCAATGCCGTGATCACAAAACCAATTCCTAGCTCGTAACAGGCAGGCAATACCCGCGGCGCAATCAAACCCACCGCGATGCCACCCAACGCGCCGCCCAGCGACAACATCAAATAAAAGCGGGTGAGATGGCGCGGCCCGGGTCGCAAACGGGCTAATTCGCCATGTAGAAACAGGCAAAAGAAAAACAAGCTGACGCTGTACAACGGCACCGCGACCCAAATATTGACGCCGATGCCGCTGTCCTGAAGCCCATAGGCGCAGCCGATCAGTAGTACCGCGACAATCGGCAGCACGACCGCGCGTCGATACCACCGGTCGCTCTCAAAACACAACACAAACGTCAGCAGATACAGCGTGAGTGGTAATAACCATAGAAAGGGTACCGAGGCCACATTTTGGGTGATGTGATTGGTGACCGCCAAGAGCAGCCAAGAGCCCATCGCCGCAGGGGCTAGCCAGCGCAAATAGTCGCTCAGTGGCAGCTGGACGGGTGCTGCTGGAGCACCGCTGACGGGGAATGCCGCACCCGCCAACGGTGCGCCAGCACGACGCACAAAGAAGTAGCCCGAGCCGGCGCATAAGAGGGTGAACAAGCCGTAGCCCACCGACCAACCATAGGCTTGGCCTAGGAGTGCCGTGTGCGGCTCAATCAGAAACGGGTAGCCGATGAGGGCGAGCAGTGAGGCGAGATTAGATAACGAGAAATATCGGTAGACTTGGCTATCAACAAACGTGCGTGAAACCCACGACTGGATCAGCGGCCCGGTCGTTGAGAGTAAAAAATAGGGCAGGCCAATGGTGCTCAAAAGCAGCCGAATGATCAGCACAGAGGGATCGTCGTCGGCAGTCGGCTTCCAGTTGGCGCCGGCAACGATGGGCATGAAGCTCAAGCTAAGGGCCAGCAACGCGACGTGCAACAACACTTGGTGGGGTGCTTTGAGG
>CAIPNE010000426.1 GCA_903866355.1 uncultured Gammaproteobacteria bacterium | reverse complement strand
AGCTTGCGACGGCGGATGGGGATCTGTCAACGTATGACGGAACCAGTTCTGGCTCCTACCTCCTGGGCAGCCTGGACAGCGCTGTCAGCAGCATGTCGCATGGCCTGAGCCTGAGCGCTTTGGGCGCCTTGGGCGTGGACGTGATTGACATCGGCGGCAGCCAGACCAGCGCCGGCAACGTGCAATTGCACATTGACAGCGCGGATGTCGACGCCATGAGCGATGCCGGACTGAGCTTCGCTGCGGCCGACACGATTACGCTGGACGTGGGCACGACGACCGATGGCATTGATGTCTCGGGCTCCTACCTCTCGGGCAGCTTGAACGACAACATCAGCAGCATGTCGCATGGTCTGAGCCTGAGCGCCTTGGGCGCCTTGGGCGTGGACGTGATTGACATTGGCGGATCAGATTACGAGGGCACTTTGCATATTTCGATGAACGACTTCATCGACCTGGCCAGTGCCGGCTTGGCCTTTGCCGAGAGCGACACTGTGGATCTCGACCGCACCTCCCAGCCCCGCTCGTCAGTCAACAGCTTCGCGTCCACCACAACGGCCGAACAACTGGCCTCTGCCGTGGGCGACTCGCTTGGCCTGCATGCCATTGGCATTGACAAGGTGGCTGTGGACAACGGTGTCATGGTCACTCTGCATGAGGACGCCGGCATGGCGTTCGGCGGCGACCAGTCGCTCAAAGACCTGCTTATTGCACTGGGCGACTCGGGGGTTACGGCAGACGATATGGCGAATTCCGTGGATGCGGTCAGTGCCGTGGTTGTGGGCGCAGAGGCCAACTTCGCTATCGACGACGCCATGGTCAGCGCTCTGATGGATGCGGGCTTGTTGACCGCCAACACGGATTCGACGATTGAAGTGGACACCACCTCCGAGTACATGAGCACCAGCCTGTCGCAACTGGCCGATATTGGCGCCGACAAGGTGGTCACCAGCCAGGATGTTGTGTATGTGGACCTCGGCGATAGCGTTGCCGATGTCGATGCTCTGTCTACATTGCTGACCAACTTGGCTGCAACGACGTTTGTGCAAACGGATGGAGAGACGGCGGTTGCAGAGGTCGGCTTGGTGCTCAGCGCAGACCAAGCGGCACTTGCCACCGCGATTGAGGGCAGCAGCAGCGTGCTGGATCAACTCACCAGCGCGGGCATTACCGAGTTGCTGGTGGCATGTGACAACACGCACACCAAGGCCGAAGTTACCTTGCTGGGCCAAGACTATTACAAGGTGCCGGTCGCCGGCTAAGCACGGTCGTCCACTGTACGGGTTTGCGCATTGCTAAGATACGGGTGTATCGGAAACTATCCGACGCACCCGTAAACTCATGGGAAGACTTGAATCTAGTCAAGTTCAATAGGAAGTAAGCGAATGCATCTCCAACCCATTTCACCCAAAGCGGCCGAAAGCCTTGCCGCCGAGATTTCGGCGCGCATGGCGCTAGAGGCGCCGCTGCGCAAGATCCTGGGCCAGTGCAAGCAGACCTTTTACTTGGTCGTCGGCCTGACCTATGTGCTGGAATTCCTGAGCCTGGCACCCATGCTTTACATGCTAAATGTCTTCGACCGGGTCATGAGCAGCCGCAGCGGCATCACCTTGGTGTCGCTCACGCTCATCGTCGTGGCCGTTTATGTGTTTTGGGGCGCCCTGGAATGGATTCGCCAGCGCCTGATGGTGCGCCTGTCATTGCGCATTGACTGGGACGTCGGCCCCGACGTCTTTGACGCGTCCTTTCGCAGCCACGCCTTGCGTAAAAACGTAGACGTGCACCAATTGCTAGGCGACCTGATGGATCTGCGCCAGTTCTTTACCGGCGCACCCCTGTTGGCCATCATCCAGGCACCGTTTTCGCTGGTTTTTATCGTCATTGGCTGGCTGTTCCACCCTTATTTGGCCATCTTTGCCGCTATAGCGTCGGTGCTGATTCTGTTCTTTACTTACATGACGCTGAAGGTCTCGGGCCCCATCATGCGCGAGGCCCAGCAAGCCAGGTCCGAGGCCAACCGCGTGGCTGCCGACAGCCTGCGCCACGCCGAGACCACCTTGGCCATGGGCATGCTGGGCGCCGTACGCAACCGTTGGTACGAGCAACACAGCCAGTTCCTGACCAAACAGGTTTACGCCAGCGAGGCCAGTGGTCTGATGGGAGGCTTTACCGGCTTTATCACCCGCGCCATGCCTTCCCTGCAAATTGGCCTGGGCGTTTACCTGGCCATGCAAGGTCTGATTACTGCCGGCATGGTCATCGTGGCCAGCATGCTGATAAGCAAGGCCATGGCCCCGATGAACGCCCTACTGACCAACTGGCGCTCCATTGCCACGGCGCGCCAAGCCTACGACCGTGTTAACTCCCTGCTGCTGGACGACGATGTGTACCAAAGCCAGATGCAACTGCCCCCGCCCAAAGGGGAGTTGCTGGTCAGCGACCTGGTCGGCCTGCCCCCGGGTGCCAAAAAACCGGTGCTCACTGGTATCAACTTCAGCTTGGCGGCAGGCCAGGTCATGGCCGTGGTCGGCCCCAGCGCGGCCGGTAAAAGCTCGCTGGTCAAGCTATTGCTCGGTCTGTGGGTGCCAGCGGCAGGCTCGGTGCGTCTGGACGGCGTGGAGCTGTCCGACTGGAGCCACGACGAGGTCGGCCCCCACGTGGGCTACGT
>CAIPNE010000425.1 GCA_903866355.1 uncultured Gammaproteobacteria bacterium | reverse complement strand
TCGCCCACCCTAAAGGCGCTCAGGCCCGTGGCTCAGCGGCCGACCAACAGCTATTGAGCCAAGGCAGTAACTGCGCAAGGCTCGGGGCAAACGTGCCAAATGCATGGTGATCAATACCGTCTAGCAGCGTCACCTGCGCCGGCGCGCCGCCGGCCGCCAGCGTGGCAATGACGGCAGCCGTCTCCTGCGCAGGGAACAAGCGGTCGGCCCGCGAGTTAATGGCGTGCACAGGCGTGCGCAGCACCAGCGGCGGGAGCATGGGCGGGGGCGGTCCGGCCAACGGCACCGCGGCGGCGAACAAATTGGGAGCCCTGCTCAGCAGATGCCAAACCCCCATCGCACCCATGCTGTAACCCAGCACCACGCGTTTTGTCGGGGCAGTGGCGTAGTGATCTTGGGCGGCCTGCAGCAAATCAAGCGCCAGTTCCGTATTACGCGGGAGACTCCAATCGCCGCCCGCCGCCACCGGCGCTATCAGCACCGCGCCGAGTTCGCGCCACGGACCGGTGGCCAACATTTCCAGTAGCGGGCGGCCATAAAACCCGGAGGGCTCGCCACCGTAGTGCAATACCAGCACTAACGGTGCCTCTGCGGCCTGCGTGTCCGGCACGTGCACTGTGCAACGCGCGAGCTCCCCAGCCGGGGTCTCCAAGACCACATCGTGCGTACCCGGGCGGGTAGGGAAAATAATGGTAAGCACAGTGACCTCCGGTCAATATTAAGGGGAGTTTATCGCTGGTTTCATGCGCACCCTAGAGCGCCTAACCAGCACGTTGGGGACTGTGCGCCACCCGTCTGTCTGGTCGGCAAGCGCGCCTAAGCCAGTTACAAAATAGCGCCTTGGAATCGGCTTGCCTCGACCACCCGCTGACGCGACCGGAGCCGCACCAGCGGCGCACCCCCGGCTAAACATTTTTTCGGCCGCAGTGCTTAAAACATGATCTACGACAACGGCCGCGTTTTACGACAACCTTCCCCAACGCGCATACTCGAACCCACCGCCGCTTTGCCTTGAGGTCGAGATGGATGAATTTAGCGCAATCGCGCAGCTAACCCGCCAAGCTGATTTTCGCAGCCTCTGCAGAACCACTCTCGAGGCCGTGCAGGTGATGCTGCCCAACAACGCTGTCGAAATTTTGGAAGCGTTCGATCCACGCGGCACAACGGGCCCCAATTCCCCGGCCCCTCAGGGGGTCCGCCGGATGACCGATGGTCAAGACATAGTCGCGCCGGAGTGGCTGAGATCGGCCATGCTCATGGAGAGCCACCACGAGCAATTACCGGTTATCCATACCGCTGGCGAACAGAATATTGTTTGCTTGGGGGTATTGTCTGGCATGCACCGCTTCCTCGCCATCGAAGGCAACCCGCTGCCGGAAGAACTGGCTGGCGTGGTCCGCGTGGTCACTATTTTTGCCCACTTACTGACGCTCATGGATCGCTTCGAGCGGGACCCGCTCACCGATTTACTCAACCGGCAGTCTTTTGACTACCGCTTCGAAGATTTAATGGCGCGTCATCGCCGCGATCCTCGACGCACTCGCATTGATCACGGCCCGTGGCTGGCGATTGCCGACATCGACCACTTCAAGCAAATCAACGATTCCTACGGGCATGTGTACGGGGATGAAATTTTGCAACAATTTGCCGACCTGTTGCGCGAAAGCTTCCGTACCGAGGATCTGCTGTTTCGTTACGGCGGCGAAGAATTCGTCATTATCCTCAATAACACCGATCCTGGCGGGGCGGCGCTTGCACTAGAGC
>CAIPNE010000424.1 GCA_903866355.1 uncultured Gammaproteobacteria bacterium | reverse complement strand
GGCGCGCGAAATCAGCTGACAGGATCGACGGCGCGATGATATCGGCTTGCATAGCGAGGTTTCCGTTGGTTGTGGCAGGCGGCGAACTTTAACCGAAACCCGCGGCCCCGGGCAGCGTGCTCCAGAACCCCTGATGCAGGTCGATAGACCCGCCATGCCTACTCGCAACCTCGTGTTCCTGTGTCTGCTCGGTTTGGCCCTTGCGCCGCCCGCGTGGGCCGCCGATCCGCCGGCGGCCACCACGCCTGCCGCTGGAGCCACGCCTGCCGCCGGAGCCACGCCTGCCGCCGGGGCAACACCTACCGCTGAGGCCACACCTGCCGCTGAGGCCACACCTGCCGCTGAGGCAACGCCTGCCGGACGCGAAGGGGAGATCGGGCTGATGTTGCCGCGTCTAACCGGGGAGGAGGAGCTGGTGTGGCTCACCGCACCGAGTGGCCGCTTTTTTGTCTTGCGCCGAGTGCCGACAAGGGCTAAGCCCCCCACCCGCGGCGCGATCGTGCTGGTGCCCAATTCCCAAGCTTTCATTGATCAGTTGCCGGTGAGTCGTCGGTTGCGCGAATTGCCGCTCGCGGGCGGTTACCTCACCTTCGCCGTGCAAGTGCCGTTGGAGCCGCCGGCTCCGCCGAGCGTGCCGCCGCCCGTTGCGACCGCCACGGCCACAGGGGTGGATACCAGCCCAATTGCGGCCCCCGCGCCCTTGTGCGAGCGGATCACGGCGACGCTGGCGTTAGCGGCGCAGGCCGCCCCGGCGTTTATTGCGCTGGTGGCAGAAGGGAGTAGTGCGGATGCCGCGCTGGCGTGTTTTAGCACGGGCCTGCCGGCTGACATTAAGGCTTTTGCGGCAGTCGGGCGTTGGCAGGGTCGTCTTGCAGATCTCAAAGTCCCCAGCATCGAATTTATTCCGGGCCTCGATGCGCGGGCGCTGGCGCTGGCCGCGCGCCGCGCTAACGCGCCCTATTCAGCAGACGCGCCAGTCCATCGGCAGGTGCAAATTGACGGTGTGACTCGGCATTTTCAGGGGGCCGAACACGAACTCGCCCAACGCTTGCGCGGCTGGCTAGACCACCTCCCCCGCCCCCCACCGCCGCCCGAGCCCAAACGCTCCCTCGCTTCCTAAACGTCGGCGCCGGCTGGCCTTTGTCGCGAGGCTCCCCGCTTGAGCGTGACGAAATGCTGTCGCATGCCCGGCGATCTGCGTCCCGTGTTGTTGAATGTGTCGTCGGAAACGGCGTGCCGCGAGCGCGACTTGGGTAGCACGCTCTCGGCGTGCCGCGTGATTTGCTAAAGCAATTTGCTGGGATAACGCGGTTTCTTGAAGCTTACGGTGAAACAGCTTGGGCCGGGTGCGGGCACCCTACTGAGGCCCAACGCGATATCACCGAGCACATCGGCAGCGTCTACAACCGTCTGCGACGGCACCCAACACGGGCGGACTTGCCACCCCATGTCGGTGCGCATCGCCAAGTAACAATCCGCCTTAATGCTTTATTTTTGAGGGGGCGCGGAAATACTTTGCTAGCACCTGCCTGCCGGCGATCACCCAACACAGAAAATGGGCGATGGGGTGCCTGGCGGGGGATCACCATTTGTGGACCCCGGCGCTCAGTTTTCACTCAGGCCCAGGTGCTGGCGGGCGAGCGCCCAGTCGATGTGTTCACGCACCAGCGGGGTAGCTTGTTCCCGGCGATCTCTCAGTGCCTGGACGACGGCGTGCGCGGGCGGCGCGTTGCCCAAGGCCACCGCCAAATTTCGCTGCCATTGTTCGAAGCTGGCGCGGCGCATCGCCGAGCCTTCGGTTTTAGCCTGAAAAGTGTCCTCATCCCACGCAAAAAGACTGAGCAACGAGGCTCGCTCCAAGCCGTGTCGGGCCTGAAAATCTGGCTCGACGCTCAGTTGGGCGTAGCGATTCCATGGGCAGTGGATCTGACAGTCGTCGCAACCGTAGATACGGTTGCCGATGAGCGGGCGGAGTTCGACCGGAATGGCGGTTTTTAATTCGATGGTCAGGTAGCTGATACAGCGCCGTGCGTCCAGCACGAACGGGG
>CAIPNE010000423.1 GCA_903866355.1 uncultured Gammaproteobacteria bacterium | reverse complement strand
TCATCACCGGTCTGTCGTTGCTGTTGCTTTTTGTCGCGCTAGAACAAGCCATCGGTTGGCCCAGCGGGCGCAGCGCGCTCACCATCATCATCGCGCACACAACTTTTGCGATGGCCTATGTGGCGGTGGTGGTGCAGTCGCGGCTGACGGGGATGGATCCCTCCATAGAAGAGGCGGCCATGGATTTAGGCGCCCGCCCGAGCAAAGTATTTTTTGTGATCACACTGCCACTTATTCTGCCCGCGCTGGTCTCGGGCTTTTTGTTGGCGTTTACGCTGTCGCTGGATGATCTTGTGATTTCCAGTTTTGTCTCCGGCCCCGGTGCGACCACCTTGCCGATGGTGATTTATTCCAAAGTACGGATGGGCCTGTCGCCTGAAATCAACGCACTCGCCACCCTGATGGTGGCGGTGGTGGGGCTGGGCGTGGTGATTGCCGGGTGGGTGTTGAGCCGCGCGGAGAAAGCGCGCCAGCGCGATGAGCAGATGGCGATTGCCGGTGACCAGCCGCTGTCGGGGCCATGATCGACACCCGCGAAATAGGCCCGGGCTACCGCCAGCAGTTCTCGAACGGCGGGCAAATTGCCCACGCGGACATGCCCAAAGACAAGGGCGGTGAGGGTGAGGGTTTTCGTCCTCACGAACTCTTGGAAGCGGCCTTGGCTACCTGTATGAGCATGACGGTCCGCATGGCGGCCGAAAAATACGGCATTGCGCTGGCGCACGTCGCGGTGCGTGTCACGCTCGATCGCAGCGTGGCGGATGACTTTGCCTTTGATTATCAGCTGACCTTGCCCAACGAACTGACCGCCGAACAGCGTGCGCGTCTGGAGCGCGCGGCGGCCCAATGTCCGGTCAGCAAAACCCTGGCTGCCGCGCCCCGTGTGCGGCAGGCCAAGTGAAGTCGCGCCCACCCAGATTGCGCTGAAATGCGCCGCTACACCGCCGCGGGCTGCTGTTGCGTGATGCAGTGGACGTTGCCGCCCCCGTAGAGAATTTCCCTGCCGGGCACTTGGCGAATGACGCGATCGGGGAACTGCTCAGCCAGGATGGCGCGCGCCCGGTCGTCGTGTGGGTCGTCAAACCGAGGCAAAATAATCGCGCCGTTGCACAGCGTAAAATTCACATAAGACGCCGCGAGCCGCGCCCCTGCGGGTCGGGCCTGCGTGCCTGGCGCTGAGAGCACCTCGGCCGCCTCGGTGGCCGACATCGCCACTGGCCGTTGCGGGATGGGGAGTTTGATAATTTCCAGCTTGCGCCCTTGTGCGTCGCGCGCACGGCGCAGGCGCGCTAAGGCATCCTGCGAGATCGCATGTTGGATATCCTGGGGATCCTCGCTCCACGCCAGCGCCACCACCCCGGGACGCAAAAAACAGCAGAGGTTATCAATGTGACCATCGGTCTCATCGTGCAACAGGCCGCGCCCCAACCACACAATCACCGACACGCCCAGATAGTCGCGTAGCGCCTGCTCCAAGTCGTCCTGCGTTAAGTTAGGGTTGCGATTGGGATGGCGTAAACACGCCTCAGTGGTCAGGCAAGTGCCTTCGCCGTCCACATGGATAGCGCCGCCTTCTAGCACCAGCGGCGCGCGATAACGCGCAATACCCAGCGCGTGGGCGACTTGCTGGGCCACTCGATCATCCGCATCCCAAGGCTGATACAGCCCACCGTTAAGCCCGCCCCAAGCGTTAAAAATCCAGTCTACCGCGCGCACTTCACCCCGCGGGTGGCGCACGAACGTTGGACCGATGTCGCGCATCCAGGCGTCGTCACTGGGGATATCGATGAGGCGCACGGCAGCACTGAGCAACGCGCGGGCACTCGCCAGTGCAGGCCCGCTCGCCGCCATGCTCACCGGTTGATGTTCGGCAATGGTGTTGGCGACAGCCGCAAACGCGCGCTGCGCAGGTACCGCGTTGCCCCGCCAATTGTCCGGCCGCACCGGCCACGCCATCCAGGTTTGAGCTTGCTTAGCCCATTCGGCGGGCATAGAAAAACCATCTTGGCGCGGTAAGGAGAGCAACGTGCGGTGCATGGTGGGGCTCCACATGGCAGGTTTTAATTCTCGACGGGAAAAGGGCTTCGCGGCCTCGTCAGCGTGTTCCACGGACTCCCCTCGCTGGCGGGCGGGGCGGCGTGCTGGCAACGGACTCAAGCCTACGCGTCCCACCTAGCCCGACCTGACTCGGGGCCTGTTCTTTGAACTGCGCCGAGTACGCCGAATGATGTTAGTGGGTCAGGTTAAGTGTCTCCAGTGTGGATCATCCGCAAAAAAGTGGAGGGGACAACTATGCTGGTGATCGGGGGCACTACGTCGCCGAACTTCACTAGGCGCTAACCTGACTTCATCTGCTTTTCAGTCATGTCCGGGGTTCCTCTCCCGCCACGCAGCGAACTCGGATGGCCGAATTCGGTAGCGGGCAAAATTGCCCTCATGCAGGCTGTCCAGCTCGGTATGGACGAGGGCGACAAAGTGCT
>CAIPNE010000422.1 GCA_903866355.1 uncultured Gammaproteobacteria bacterium | reverse complement strand
TGTTGCTCGAAGCCGTCATCATGGATGCCGAGAAAGCGGTGCTTGGCACCTTGCGTGGTACGGGCTACCTCGCCTGGCTGTGGCGTTGCTTGGGCGCCCGTGTGGGGCGCAACGCCTGCCTATTGGCGTCATCTCTTGGTTGTGAGTTCGACCTTAAACAGGTCGGTGACCAAGTGTTATTGTCGCCACAGTCATTAGCGTTCGGTCATTCCGTCGAGCATCACACGCTGCTGTTTCGCGCCAGCACGATAGGCTCGGAGGTGCTGGTCGAAGCAAACGCCATCATCGAGGCCGGCGCTAAGGTCGCTGATCGGATGCGCGTGCGGGCGAATCGCGCGGTGCACGCCGCCCGACCGTCGGTGGAAGCCATGCCACCCAACTCCGCGCAAGTCATTCCCAATGTCCCGATAAACGCACTGGAGCAGCTAGCCCGGAGCAAGCTGTCGCCGGCTATATACGATTACTTTGCGAGTGGTTCCGACACGGGTCGTGCACTGCGCCGGAACATCGACACGCTGGCGGAGATCGCGATTTGCCCGCGTCGCCTAAGGGATGTATCCACGATATCGTTGTCGACTTCATTGCTTGGTCGGCAACTGTCATCGCCAATCCTGGTCGCGCCATCAGCGATGCACCGCTTGTTGCACTCGGACGGCGAGTCCGCCGTGGCGCGGGCGACCGCCGCAAACAACATGGGCCTGGTACTGTCCATGTTGTCGACGACGCCGCTCGAAGAAGTTGCCAAACCGTTCGCCGATGGGGCGGGGTTGCCGCTGCTGCAGTTGTATTGCCTCAGGGATCGAGGAGTCGTACACGAACTCATGGCGCGGGCCGAAGTCAGCGGTTATCAAGGATTCGTCGTGACGATCGACTCGCCGGCAACGGGAGGCCTCACGATTGATCCACGTGAATGGATGAAGTTCAGTCAGGCAATGCAATTGCCGCACCTGCCCTCGGTCGCTCATTCGACCATATCGCCCCTGATCCGCTTCGAATCGATGAAGGATCCAGCGCTGACGTTCGCCGATCTGGTGGCGCTGCAGAAAAAGACCCGGTTACCAATCTGGCTGAAGGGTATTTTGAGCCCGGGCGACGCCGTGCTAGCCGCCTCATTGGGATTCCGCGGCATCATCCTGTCGAATCATGGTGGGCGTCGACTTGACTCGGAGATCGCTGCCGTAGAGGTGGTCTCGTCGGTTCGCCGTGCGTTGGATCGCGCGGGCTTCGAGGTGACGCTGCTAGTGGACGGGGGCATTCGGCACGGTAATGACGCCTTCAAGGCGTTGGCGTTGGGCGCCGATGCGGTAATGGTGGGGCGTGCGCCGTTATGGGGTTTGGCAGTGGGTGGTGAACACGGCGTGGCGCAGGTGCTCAAACGTCTCAACGAGGAGTTGGTCTTGGCGATGAAGCTCACTGGCTGCTCCGCCATCGGAGAGCTAACGCCAGAAATGATCTACGTGAGGCCCGGCAGCTTCGCCGTGGACTCAACGACATTTTGGGATGCGCCAAGGTAAAACAGGCGAGGCGTCGGTGGTGCAAGTCCACTGCGATGTAACGCTTACCGATAAAGCAGCTTTGGGTGGCCAGATTCACGGGGGCACCGGTGCCCGCTACCGCAAGACGCCCGCGCCTAGATTGTTAGCGCCGCAGATGGCTGAAGCCCTGTTAGCTAAGCGTTTCTGCATCCGGGCACGCCGGGTTTTTGCGAGGAAGCCACTCGCCACCTCACGCAGAACCTGCCGTTGAGCCGCAGGGCGGACTACGCGCTGCCTGCGCGGCAGTTGGGCGTTGCAGATTCAAAAATAGAGCCGGTGCAACTGGGTACACGCTGGCCGTTTGGCGCAAGCTAGGGAAAGCCGCCGGTGAGTCTAGGCAAACCATCGAGGCCGTCTTATGCTGCCCACAAGTACAGTCCCGTCAGGCAGTGTGCAGGAGACAATCCTGCGACGATTCTTTAGGAGTAGCGAGAAGATGAATGAGTAATTTTTCTTTCCCCCGTCCCACCGAAGCTGCTCCCGTGCAAGCTCGCGAACCCGTTGCCGGGACGTGCGATCAGTGCGGTGCCGAAGCGCTCAAGCGCTATCCCGTACTCTCCGAAGGCGGTTGGTTTATGGCGGTAAAATGTCAGGAATGTTTGCACTCCCAAACCCGCGAGAAGTGGACGCGTTTGGGCTATGTCACCCTCCTCACCGATTCAATCGGTTAATGCATAAGGATTCAGTACGATGATGGCAGTGGACGTAGGTGGCACTTTCACTGATGTGGTGGCGGTCAAGAACGGGCGGATTTACACCGCCAAAGTTTCGACTAATGTGCAGGCGGTCGAACAAAGTGTGATCGAGGGTGCGGCAGAACTAGGGGCTGGCGATTCGCCGGTTTTCAATCACGCGAGCACGCATGGACTCAACGCGATTATCACCCGCTCCATCCCCAAGATTGGCTTTCTCACTACCGCGGGACACCGCGATATTCTGGACATTGGACGCACTTGGCGACCGCTGTCGGCGATGACCGACCCCAGCTGGCGGCGCACTTTTGGCGACGCTGCCCGGCCGTTGGTGCCGCGCTATTTGCGGCGCGGCATTGTGGAGCGCCTTAAAGCGGACGGCAGTGTTTTTACCGCCCTCGACGAAGCGCAAGCGCGCGCGCAGTTGCAGGTGCTCAAGCGCTGTCAGGTTGAAGGCATCGCCATCTGCCTGCTCCACGCCTATACCAATGGCGTCCACGAAGTGCGGTTGCGCGAATTGGTGCGCGAAGAACTAGGGGATGTGCCGTGTTCGGTGTCGAGCGAAATCTCCCCCCTCGCCAAAGAATACGCGCGCGCCTCCACAACCCTCGTCGACGTCTTCATGAAGATTATCTACGACGCCTACTCCCACCGTTTGGAGCACGGGCTACGTAACATTGGCTTTACCGGCCAGCTTAATTTTGCCGATTGCACCGCCAACCTTATCCCGGCTCAAGACGCCATGGAGGCGCCCTTCAGAGTGGTGTTCGCCGGCCCGGCCGCGGGCACCGTGGGCAGCGCGCATTTCGGGGCGACCATCGATGAGCCTAATCTGCTGTGTGCGGATGTCGGCGGTACCTCGTGCGATATCAGTCTGGTGACCAACGGCGTGCCGTTCGTTAACACAACTTTTGAGTTGGAACACGATCTGCTGGTCAATGCGTTGTCGAACGACATTTCGAGCATCGGCGCGGGCGGCGGCAGTTTGGTGTCAATTACCCCAAGCGGCGACATCAAAGTAGGTCCCGAGAGCGCAGGCGCGTCGCCGGGTCCCGCTTGCTATGGCCGTGGTGGTACCCAGCCGACCATGACCGACATCTGTCTGCTCGCGGGGATTCTCGATCCAGACGGCTTTGCCGGCGGCAAGATGAAGCTCGACGTCAAACTCTCGCGGAAGGCTTTCGAGAATCTGGATACCCGCCTGCCGTTCGAGAGCCGCGTGCGCTATGCCTACGACATCGGCCTGAACAACATCGCCGAGGGCATTTTTAATATCGCGATTAAGCACGGCATTGACCCCCGCGATTACTCGTTGATGGCGTTCGGGGCCGCCGGGCCGCTGGTGCTGCCAGCGCTGGCGGATCTCGTTCATGTTAAGAGCGTCATTGTGCCGCCGCACCCAGGGTTGTTCTCGGCGTTAGGTTTGCTGAGCGCCGACCAAGCCTACGCTACCAGCCAAAGCGCCTATCAGGTGCTCACGCCCAGCAGCGTGGGGGTTATCGCGCGCACCTATGCGGCGATGGAAGCGAAGTTGCGGCAACGCTTGGGCGAACACCAGGAGGTGGAAATTGTGCGCGCGTTTGATGGTCAGTTGGTCGGGCAAACGTGGGAAACCCCGTTCGTGGCGGTGCCTTCTGGCGAGATTACTGAGGCCACCATCCAGACCATGATCGCGAATTTTCATGCGGCCTACGCCGCGCGCAACGGCAATCGCTTCGAAGCGATCCCCGTGCAAGGGGTGACTTATCGGCTACGGGCGGTGGTGAAAACCCCCAAGGTGAGCTATCCCGCCCTTGCTGATCGCGGCGCCACACCGCTGCGTCCGGTGGGCACTACCGTGCTGCGATTTGTCTCCGACGCCGAAGAATTAGCCCAGATTTATCGCCGCGATGATTTATGCGCGGGTGATCAAATTCGCGGCCCGGCGATCGTGCGTGAAGCCCTTTCCACTACCTACATCACGCAAAACCAAGTGGGTCGCGTGGGGCGGTATGGCGAGATTGTTATTCAGCGAATAACCGAAGGAAAAGCTTAATGAGTACCCAACCCAATGAGGCGGGTGTCCTCATCCCCGCGCAGCCCCGCCGCCTGCGTGACTGCACCGAAGCGCAGTTCGAGGAAATCTACGATTGCGATCGTTTTACCGCCATGGTGCTGTCCAATCGGCTGCGTTACGCCCTCACGCATATGAGCACGGGGCTGATGTACAGCGCGTTTTCGCCGATCATTCGCGATTGGTACGATTTCGCCATCACCATTTCTGGCCCTGCCGATATGGGCTATCCCATGCCCGCGGTATCCGCTGCCTTACTGGTGTTTTTGGGCACCATGGAAGATGCGGTGCGCAATACGGTGGAAGAATACGGCGTTGAAAATCTCAAGCCTGGTGACGTGTTGGTGTGTAACGACCCCTACCGGGTTGGCACGCACGTCAACGACACCTGTTTTATTCGGCCGGTGTTCTACGACGGCAAGCCCATCGCTTTCGTCAACGTACGCGCCCACCAACTCGATATGGGCGGGGTGACACCCGGTGGTTTCAGCGGCACTAAAGCGAACGTCTACGAGAACGGACTGGTGCTGGGGCCCATGTTGTTATTTGAAAACGACAAACCAGTGCGCTCCACGTTTAGTTTGGTGTTTGATAACACCCGTTTTGCGGCCCTGCTGCAGCCCGATTTCATGACCATGGCCGAGCAACTCAAGCTCGGCGAAAAACTGCTGCTGGAAAGCATTGAACGCTACGGCGTGGCGGCCTACCGGGGCACGGTGCGCTACTGCTGTGACGCCTCCGCCGAAGCCATGTCGGACGCCCTCGAGCGCCTGCCAGATGGTATCTACCACGCAGAAGAACCCATCGATGCGGATGGCGCCGGGGACGACGAGCCCATCATGGTGCGAGCAGCGATCCACAAACGCGGCAATCGAGTGGAAGTGGACCTCAGCGGTTCTTCGCGGCAGGCGCGC
>CAIPNE010000421.1 GCA_903866355.1 uncultured Gammaproteobacteria bacterium | reverse complement strand
GGCCGTCTCCTTAGCCACCCAGTGGTGTGCTAATAGAGGCATTAAATCCTCCGTCGGCTGCCCGTGAGGTCCCAGCACCACTATGGGTTCGGCCTTTCCGACCGGTGCGTCGTCACCATGCCACCCGCTGGGTAGGCAGCAACGCACGGCCCCGGCCGCGGGGCTCTTCTGCCGCTTTCAGAACCCGGTAGAACCTCGACTCTGAGGGCACCGACAGACCCTTTTGCGTCAGTTGCAGGACAATCTGGTGAGGTGTTTGCTAGGCGCTCATGCGCTGATTCATTCGCGATTGTCAGCACCTACTTGCGCTCGGCCGAGATCAGCTTGTTCGAGCGTGCTACCGGTATGGCCCTGGTACCGCCGCCTTCTGCCCGATGACGCCGCTGCTGCACTGGACGCACACTCACACTCAGTTATGGCAGACCCGCTCCCGACGTGCGCCTGTCGCACCGGCTTCCTGAATCAGGTCAAGCTGTCTCGCTTTTGCCAAGCATAGGGCGTCACGCGTGACAGGCCCGTCTCCTCTGCCAGATCTCCCGCCGTAGGGTTCCTTGGGGGCATCAAGGGGGACGTATGACCCGCCGTTTCTTTAATCATCGAAATGATGAGCGAGATCAATACGGGCAATTCCGCATCGGTTTTAAGCTGCCCGACAGTGAAGGGCGTTTAAGTTTCAATGAAACACAAGGAATTGTGAATCATGAGTAGCGGTTACCAAGATAGGGTCGTTAGCTTGCTAGAGGGTTCCTCCAAGCAACAAAAAACACGCCCAACGGTAGCGGTCACGCATTCCCCGTCGCACGATCTTCGGACATTGCGCCCTGCATTTCACCGACTTCTGGAAGTCATGCAGCCGCCTATGACGAAGGTGATAAAACGCGGCGATCGAGTATTGCTGAAGCCTTTTTTGCATCACGGGCGTCATAGCTATCCGGATAGTCGCTTGGTTTCGCATCCGGCTCTGATCCAGGTTGTCATGGAAGCTCTGCTTGACTGCGGCGCCCAAGTGATGCTGGGTGATGAGGGCTCGAGGTCATTCGCCTCACACACGGTTCCCACCAGCAGAGAGTGGGTGCACGACTTGGCACGACGGCATGACATTGCCTTAGTAAGCTTCGCAAAGTCGGGGGCCCGTTACGTGCGTAGCGGCTTGAGATTTCCACGTCGCTACCTGCTGGCGCGAGCGATTCTTGATGTCGATCACGTGGTTAATTGTGCTAACTTCCAACCACACTATGTGCTCGGAATGAGTGGTGCCGTGAAGAATATATTTAATGCGGTGGTTGGTGCTGGGCAATCGCGTTTGCAGCAATTATTTCCACAGTCAATGGACTTGGCGAAAGCCATCGTTGATGTCTGTGACGTGGTGCGACCTAGTTTGTCTTTTCTCGATCTCACTTCAGTGCGAAGCTCTCGTGAGGTCGATGAAGCGCATCCCGTAGGTTTGTTGTTGGCGGGTGCCGAACCCTCGGCACTGGATGCGGTAGCGGTACGCGCGATGGGATGGGATGCCACACGGATCCCCACGTTGTGTGCGGCCGAGTGCCGCCGCCCAGGTTCTACCAAGCTATCGAATTTCGGGGTCGTTGGTCTGGTAGAGCAACTGCCTGATGCGCGATGTTTCGATCAGGTGCCGGTGAAGCACCCCGCGACGGAGAAATTTTATCAACGCGCTACCCGCCGGCTTAACCACACGATATTGCGGCCACGGCCTGTTATTAATCCGATTACCTGCACGCGTTGCGGTGATTGCGCGCGCATCTGTCCGGTGAATGCCATCAAAAGCCATGGCGACTCTCCCCCAACGATCGCGCACGCTGATTGTGCGGACTGTCACCTTTGTCTGGAGGCCTGTCCGACCGGTGCGATCAACACGCAGTTCATCGGCGTCAGTTGGGCCTTGCGGCGGCTGACGGGCAGGTCGCTGATAACTAACTGATCGTCACACAGGCGCTTAGTAAGGCGCTGGTCTTGAGGGCTTCCCCCTGAACAACTGGCAAAAAATCTGGAATGCGGCCAAGGTCGGCACAGGCGTTTGGTTGGGGCCCTTAACGTTGCATTTACGGTTGGCGCGCACGGTGCCGGTAGCTAGGAATCGCCGTTGGTGGCGATCGTCGACCGATAGGAAATCCGTCGCTACAGAACTGGTACAGCCGCACCGGACAGCGATGGATTCGCAGGGACAACTCGCCTTGATTGTTGGCACGGGTCCCGGTCTGGGTGCCGCACTCGCCCGTCGTTTTGCTCAGGCGGGCATGCGGGTTGCGGTCGCCGCACGCAATACCGAAAAACTCGCTGACCTCGTACACCAGATTGAATCTATGGGCGGTAGCTGTCGCACCTATGGCTGTGACGCCAGCATCGAGCGATCAGTCGTCGCCCTGTTCCGGCAGGTGAGTGAGGAAATGGGGCCACCTGATTTGGTCGTCTACAACGTTGAGCATTTCATTCCCGGCACGATTCTCGATATTGAGACAGCGGCATTTGAGGAATGCTGGCGTGCGATGGCTCTGGGGGGTTTCCTCGTCGGGCGTGAGGCCGCTCGTGCAATGGTTGGGCGAGGCACCGGCACCATTATTTACACTGGGGCGACCGGGGCGCGTCGCGGCCGCGCAGAGTACATCAACATGGCGGTGGGAAAATTTGGTGTGCGCGCGCTGGC
>CAIPNE010000420.1 GCA_903866355.1 uncultured Gammaproteobacteria bacterium | reverse complement strand
GGTCCAGCCGGTTTGCGGGCGCAGCTTTTCTTGCCCCACATAGTGGGCCCAGCCGCCGCCACTCTTGCCGATGCAGCCGCACATCATCAGCATATTGATGATGCCGCGGTAGTTCATATCGCTGTGGTACCAGTGGTTCATGGCCGCGCCGATGATGACCATGGACTTGCCTTGGGTCTTGTCGGCGTTGTCAGCAAACTGGCGTGCCACAGCAATCACCTGGTCGCGTTTGACGCCGGTGATCTTTTCCTGCCAGGCGGGGGTGTAAGGCGTATCGTCGTCAAAACTGAGGGCGGCGTTTTCACCAGGTATGCCACGGGCCACGCCGTAATTTGCCACCGTCAGGTCAAACACCGTCGCAATCAGCGCCATACGCTCTTCACCGGCCTTGCCCAGCTTGATGCGACGCACCGGCACCTTGCGCACCAGAATGTCGTCAACCGCAGCGCCCTGCTTGTTGGCGCTGAAGTGGGGGGTGTCGATACCGCCGAAATACGGAAATCCGACGTCACCAATCTCGTAATCAGCAGGCTCACCTGCGGCGCAGTCCTCCATCAAACTGAGCTTCAACTTGACCTTGCCATCGTGGCGCGCTTCCTTGTCCTCCAAATTCCACTTGCCCACATCAGCCCGCCCTTCAGCGCCCCAGCGAAAACCAATGGAGCCGTTGGGAACCACGATTTTGTCGTTCTCATCGAAGGCCAATGTCTTCCACTCGGGGTTGTTGTTTTGGCCGAGCTTGCCGTTGAAGTCGCTGGCGCGCAGGTAGGCGCCAGGCACCAGAACCGTTCGGCCGTCTGGCAGCTTGCGCTCTTCCAGTTGCACCAGGCTGGGCATATCGGTGAACCGGCGCACGTAGCCGTCAAAGTAATCGCTGCGCTTCTCAAAGTAAAACTCTTTCAGGATCACGTGGCCCATGGCCATGGCCACGGCGGCGTCGGTGCCTTGCTTGGGGTGCATCCACAGATCGGCCAGCTTGCTGATCTCGGCGTAGTCGGGCGTGATGGCTACGGTCTTGGCGCCCTTGTAGCGCACCTCAGTAAAAAAGTGGGCATCCGGCGTGCGAGTCTGGGGCACGTTGGAACCCCAGGCAATGATGAAAGTCGAGTTGTACCAATCGGCCGATTCGGGCACGTCAGTCTGTTCGCCCCAGACTTGGGGGCTAGCAGGTGGCAGATCGCAATACCAGTCGTAAAAGCTCATGCACACGCCCCCAATCAAGGAGAGGTAGCGGCTACCAGCGGCATAGCTCACCATGGACATGGCTGGGATGGGCGAGAAACCGATCACGCGGTCCGGGCCCCACTTCTTGGCCGTATAGACATTGGCTGCAGCGATGAGCTGATTGACTTCATCCCAGCTGCTGCGCACAAAGCCGCCCAGTCCACGCTGCTGAACCCACTGGCTGCGTTCCGTTTCGCTCTCCACAATCGATGCCCAGGCGTTCACCGGGTCTTTGGCAACTGCCAAAGCCGCACGCCACTGTGTCAGCAGGCGGGCACGGATCATGGGGTATTTGACGCGGTTGGCGCTGTACAAATACCAGGAATAAGAAGCCCCGCGAGCGCAACCGCGTGGCTCGTGGTTGGGTAGGTCGGGGCGCGTACGGGGATAGTCGGTCTGTTGGGTTTCCCAGGTGACGATGCCGCCCTTGACGTAGATCTT
>CAIPNE010000419.1 GCA_903866355.1 uncultured Gammaproteobacteria bacterium | reverse complement strand
GTCCAAAGGCAACCTGGGCTTGCCACACGCGCGGCACTTGGCCGCTCACACCAAAAATATTGGTGCGGCGGCTACGCTCACCAAATTCAACGTTGGCATTGCCTTGAATGGTGGGCACCACGCCCAGTACGAGCGGCAGTTGTGCGATCGCGGCTGCATCGCTGAGCGACAGTGGACGCGTGGTAGAGAGCGTGCCGGGGGAGCCGCCAAAAGTAGAGTTTTTACCAGGGAATACGCCCAGCAAGTTGGTGCCAAATTGGGTGAACTCTCCCAGCACGAACTGACGCACGCCAGTCCCCAGCGCGGTCAGCAGAATGACCGTGGCGATGCCCACGGCGATACCTAATACCGTCAGTAGCGAGCGCTGTGGCTGGGCGCGTATCGCGCCTAAGGCAAAGTGAGCGAGTTCGATTTTCCGCATCTCAGTAGCGGCTCGACAGTGCTTTTACCGGTTCGAGAAGGGCGGCGCGGCGTGCGGGAATCACGCCGAAAACCACACCGGAGAGCAAGGAAATGAGTACCGCACTGAGGGTTCCCCACCACGGCACGGCAATCGGAAAGCTGGGATAGCGCAGCCCCACGAGGGTGCTGATGAGATACCCCACGAGCGTGCCCGCACCGGCACCCGTCAGCGAGAGCAGCAACGCCTCCAGCAGAAAGAGGCGGCGAATTTCGTGCTGACGTGCCCCGAGTGCCTTCAGCAGGCCAATTTCGCTGCGCCGCTGGGCGACGGTTACCAGCATGACGTTCATGGTCAAAATGCCGGCTACTAGCAGGCTAACGGCGGAGATGGCGGTAAGTGCCAGCGTGATCGCACCGAGAATGCGATCAAAAGTCGCCAGCACGCTGTCTTGGGTGACCAGGGTGATGTCGTCCTCACCTTCGTGCAACGCTTTGATGGTGGCCCTTACCGCCGCTGAGGCGGCCTCCATCGTGTAGCTGGTCCGCACTTCGATGAGCAGGCGAATGAGCCCTTGGGTGTTTAGCAGGACCTGCGCTGAGGCTACCGGTACCAGCACCATGTCGTTGAAATCTTGGCCGACCGACACCCCGGTGTTGGCCAGAATACCGATGACCCGGAAACGACGCTCGCCCACCCGAACCCAGGCCCCCAAGGGATTGCCGTTGCCAAAAAGTTCGCGGGCGACTTTCGTGCCCAGCACACAGACTGCCGCCGCCCGATCAGCGGGGAGCGCGGGCAGAAAGCGGCCTTGACCCACGGCGAGGTGGCGGACTTCTAGGATGTCGCTGGTGACGCCCAATAGCGTGACTTCCCGTTCCACCCCACTGACGGTGGAGACATTGGCCGCTCCTACCATCACGGGAACAACACGGGCGATTTGGGGCAAGCGGGCCACGGCGGCGTAATCGGTGAGGGATAAATCGCGCGGGGTCTCGCCCATGAGCGGCGGGGGACCGCCCACGGTTTCTGTGCGCCCCGGGATCACCATGAGCAAATTGGTGCCTAAACTGGAGAACTGCGCGTTGACATAGCGGCGCGCGCCATCCCCTAAGGCGGTGAGCAACACCACCGCGGCCACCCCAATGCCGGTTGCCAGCGCAATCAGGAGCGAACGTCGGCGCTCGGCCAGCAGCGAACTGGCCGCGAGCTGGCAGGCGTCCCACACCCTGAGCATGGTCGCCGTCTAGCGGGGGCGACGACCGGGGTTGGCCGGCTCGGCTTCAGCAAACAGGTGATCAGGCAACGCGGCAATGGCAGCGCGCATGCGCCGAATATGGCGGCCCATCGCAACCGCCGCCGGCCCGGCGCTGCCAGCGAGGATTAACTCGGCGATCGCGGTGTAGTCTGCGCGTCGCTTGGCGCGCTCGGTGCGGGGCAAGTGACGTTCAAATTGCGCCCGCAGCACATTGGTTTGGGGTATAGGCACGAAGCTAGCCAGCTCCACATTGCCGCCTATGGCCACCAATTCGGCGTAGAAGCGCACGCGCACATCCAACAGTGCGCCTTCATTTTGGGGTTTGGCGTCAGCCGCTTGCAGTGCCGAGTAAGCGCGTTGGAAGCGCGCGCGATGCCCTGGTTCGTCGATCCGGGTGGCCGCCAAGCGCGCCGCTAAGCTGGTGAGGCTTTCCTGAATGACGAGGATATCGTCGACCTCGCGCCGTGACAGGTGGCGCACCGACGCGCCCCGATTGCGATTCAGTGCCACTAGGCCTTCGGCTGCCACCAACCTAATCGCTTCGCGCACCGAGCCGCGACTGATTTGGAGTTCCTCGGTGAGAGCGCTTTCGATCAGCCGCTGGCCGGGTAAATAGCGACCCGTGCGAATGCCTTCCCGCAAGGCCTCGGCGCCATGGTCGGGTGAGCTGGCAGACCGCTTCAAGGCGGGCTGACTACGCGGTAAACGAGAGGCCAAGCGCGTTCTCCCTAAGTTGAGCAATGGATGATCGTAGCCCTGCAAGCTAAATCCCCACCCGGGCGGTGTCAACCACGCGCGAAACCCGTAGGTCGGGGCGTTCGATTGTAGAACAATCCGACGGTTTCACCTTGACGCTTCCAGCGCCCCTCCTGCACACTCACCTGACCTCAACGTGTCATTAAATGTACAGGTGAGATTGATGCCCGGACTCTATGGCGACGGCGATAAATTTGGCGAGCAAAACCAAACCCCCGTGGTAGAAGCTTTCCACGGCGCGGTCAGAGCGCTAGTGCGCCAGCGCTGGAGGCAGTCCGGCCAGACTTGGAACGAGTTCGTGTTCGGGCAGTCGTTCCAGCTCATCACCACCAGCGATTTTCTCGCCATTGACCAGCAGCTGCTGGCCTACGGGCATCGTTACGTGGGCTCGGCGCTGGTTTCGCAACGCGAGCGCCCGGACGCCTATCTCGCTACAGCGGGGGAGGGCGAGGACGCGGC
>CAIPNE010000418.1 GCA_903866355.1 uncultured Gammaproteobacteria bacterium | reverse complement strand
TGCTCTGGCGTTGCATCAGGGCCACGATGGTCGAGGAATCTATCCCCCCGGAGAGAAACGCCCCGAGCGGCACATCCGCCACCATCCGCAGTTTTATCGCTTGATCTAGGGCCGCTTCCAGGGCGTCGACGGCCTCCCGCTGATCCCCTAAGAACGGCGCCGCGCGGCCTTGCTCGACCGCTGCCTGCAGGGACCAATAGGCGACCGGCGCGGGTAACTGGCCGGCGATCGGCGCGGTTAAAGCAAGCCACTGCCCGGCCCCCAATTTGCGCAATCCACGATAAATACAAAAGGGATCTGGCACATAACCGTGGCGCAGGTAGAGCGCCAGCACATCCCGATCGACTTGTGGGGTGAAATTATCCAAGGCTTGGAAAGCCTTCAGTTCGGAGGCAAATAAAAATTTGCCGCCGTGCCAGCCGTAGTACAGCGGTTTCTCGCCCAGACGATCGCGCGCCAGCAACAGCACGCGTTCCGTACGGTCCCACAGCGCCAGCGCAAACATACCGTTGGTCCGTTTGAGCGTGGCTTCGAAGCCCCACGCGGCAAACCCCTCTAACAGGATTTCGGTATCGGAATGACCCTTGAAGTTCGCCCCACCGCGCAGCAGTTCTTCGCGCAGGCGTGCGAAATTATAAATCTCGCCGTTAAAGACCAACACATAACGCCCGCATCGGGATTGCATGGGCTGGGCACCCGCCGGCGAGAGATCCAGAATAGACAGGCGGCGATGACCCAATACCAGGCCTGCTTCTGCGTCTACCCACACCGCACCCGCGTCGGGGCCGCGATGGTGGAGGCTGGCGGTCATCGCGAGCCCGCTTGCGCGCAGTTCTGCAAGTCCAGCAGACGCCCCACTGGACCATAATCCGGCTATTCCACACATGGCTTAGGGCTCATTTATTGATGTTGATGACGGCAAATTAAGGAGTGAGAGGGTCTGATCGACCATGCTGGAAACACTGAAACGTTCGATGATTCGCGCGCGAATCGCTTCACGCAGGCCCTGAGATGCCGGGTGGCTCGCAGCAATTTGCGCGAGCGTCGCACCCGCCAAAGCTGCAGCGTCCCCGGCCGCCACGACACTGCCGGCCTCACCCAGTAGCCGGGCATTATCGCCTACATCGCTCACTACCGCGCGTAGCCCGCACGCCATCGCCTCACCCAAAACGTTGGGAAATCCTTCGCTGAGCGAGGGCAGTGTGAGCAAATCTAGCGCGCTATACACGCTTGCCATGTCAGCGTGCTCATCCACCCATAACAGCTGTTCAACGACCCCGGCGCGCACCACCTGTTGGCGGAGCGTTTGCGCATACAGCGGATCACCACGCCCCACGATGACAAATTTTGCCCGTGGCTCATGGGCCAGAATTTCGGCCGCCGCGGCAATGAAATAGCGATGGCCTTTCAGCGGGTCGAGGCGTGCCACCAAACCGATCAGGATATCGTCCGGAGCAATTCCCCAAGCGGCCCGCAAGCGCGCGCGACCCGCCTCGTCAAAACAAAACCGTGTCGTATCGATGCCGTTATGAACGACGCGCAAGCGAGCGTCGGGAAAGCCTAGCCCGCGATGGAAAGCCGCACCGGCATGTGAATTAGCAATGATGATCGAGGGTATGCCGGCAGCGCAGGCCTCCAGCCACGCGGCCAGCCGTGCGAAGCGATCCTTGGTCAGCGCCAAGTGCGGATCTGAAGCGCGAATACCCCACACCAACCGGGCACGGGGTGCCAGCCAATAGGCCAACACGCCCAGCAAATTACCCACCGTCATAAAGCTGTAAATAACCTGCGGCGCAGCCTCTCGAATGATCTGTGCCAGTCGGATCAGTGGTCGCCAAAGATCCCAACGACCCCGTTTATTGAGTGATCTCACCACAACTCCTGCGGCCAGCAACTCTGCTTCTATCACACCACCTGCGTAGAAACTGAGCACCATCACAACATGTCCGCGATGTTTGAGTTCGCACGCCAGCAAGGCTAGCTGTCGCTCAGCGCCCCCCATGTGCAGAGAGCGCAGCAGCAACAACACCGCGACCCTAGCCGGCTTCTGCGGCAGCTGCCCGCCCGTCGACCCAAGACCCTGCGGCATCGCTGCGTCGCGCTGTTTTGGCACGGGGGTATTCAGGCGTGTACACCACGAGTACTCAGCTGCTCGTACAGCGCGGCATAGGCCGCAAGGGTGTGCGCCAAAGTGTAATGCTCGAGGATACGGGCCCGCGCGCGCAGGCCCAGCGCCACGCGCTGCGCTGGTGCTAGCGCCAAAATTTCGAGCAACGCTCCGGCCAGCCGCGTGGGATCTTGGGGGGGTACAAGCCGGCCAGTGTCGGCGAGTAAAAGAGCTGTGTCACCCACGGTGGTCGCGACACACGGCACCCCGCACGCCATTGCCTCCCCCACCACATTAGGGAACGCTTCACCCCAAGCAGAACTCAGGCAGGCCACGTCCAAGGCCGCAGTAAGCCCTGGCACATCCGGGTGATGGTCCAGCGAGACACAGGCTGCGCGCAGCGCCGGGTCAGAGATTTCTGCCTGTAGCGCCACACTCCCGGCGCCCACCAAGACAAAGCGACACGCGGGGCGCGCGGCTAAAATGAGGGCCGCCGCGGCCAGAAAATTTCCGTGATCTTTCATGGGGTCCCGCCGTGCGACCAAGCCTATTAAGGGGGCCTGCGCGGCGACGCCTAGTTGCTGGCGGATGGTGGCCCTCGCCTCGGCGTCTGGGTGCCAAATTTCGGGATCGAAACCGTTGGGGATCACCCGCCAGCACGGCGCACGGTAACCCAACGCCACATGATGATGACGTCCAGCCTCGCTGTTTGAAACCACCACGCGCGGCGCGGCAGAGCACCGCACCAACAGCCAGAGTACGCAGCGGGTCAGCACCCGATACTGTCCAAGCGCCATGTTAGAGCAACGTACATTCCAGACGAGGTTTATCGACCTGCCGAAACCGCTGGCAAAAAGCCCCAGCAGGTCCGCGTGATAAAGCCAAGTCTGCAACACCACAGGGGCGTCTTGCTCGAACACTTTGAGGAGCTTGCGTAAGGCCCACAGCGCACCCAAGGAGGGTCGGCCGCGCTGCATCCCCAAGGTATAGACCGGCACGCCGGCGCGTTCGATAGACTCGGCAAATACCCCTCGCCCGGTCATGGAGACCACCACATTGCGAAAACGAGCGGGGTCGAGTCGAGTCACGAGATTGGTCAGCGAGCGCTCCGCCCCACCGGCATCCAGCGCTGGGATCAAATGGACAATGGTGATCACAGGAGGCCTCACCAAAGCCGCCTGCGCGGCCCGGGCGTCGCCCCCCGCACACAAGAAAATTTGACCGCTCCAGCCAAATGCATCAGCGTGCGCACTTTGCGCTCGCACTCACTCTGGTCAAGGCTTCACTACGATGGATCATTCCGCCGATCTCCTGCAACAAAATACCCATTTCGCCTTTGGTAAAAATTGGGCTAGCTATGCTGAACTGGTCACGCCCGCCAAGATAACCGAGGCCGTGGCTGGCCTGAAGCGCCTCGTGGGCGATGAACTGACTGGCCAACGCTGGTTGGACGTGGGCTGTGGTTCGGGGCTGCACAGCTTGGCCGCGCTGCAGCTGGGTGCGGCAGAAGTCGTGGCAACGGACTTGGATCCGGACAGCGTGACGACCACCCGCGCGCTGCTCACGCAACTCGCACCCACCGCTACCTGGCGGGCGAGCGAACACAGCGTCTTCGACCTCGCACAGGCCGGGTTCGGTCAGTTTGGGGTGGTGTACTCTTGGGGCGTTTTGCATCACACGGGCGATTTGTCCGGCGCACTCCGAGCGGCGGCCGGCGCGGTCGCTCCTGGCGGGCTATTGGTGGTTGCACTGTATCGAAAAACCCCGCTGTGTTCGCTGTGGAAACTGGAAAAACGTTTCTACGCCCATGCCTCGCCGCGAACCCAACGCCTGCTGCGGGCAGGCTATATCGCACTGTACAAACTGGCGTTACGACTCACCGGACGTAACTTCAAGCGTCACATTGAAGAATATCAAACCAACCGGGGCATGGATTTCGCTCATGATGTCCACGATTGGATGGGGGGTTGGCCCTATGAATCCATCACCCCAGCCCAGACCGCGCAAGCCATGAGCGAGCTGGGGTTTACACCCGTGCGCTCTTTTCTGGATACCCGCGGCAAGCTAGGGTTGTTCGGTTCGGGCTGTGACGAATATGTGTATCGCAAGACGTAGGGGCGTGCCGTCAGTGTGACGGCAATGGCGAAACACCCCAGTTGCTCGCCAACTGTCCACAATCCCGCCGGCTTTTTGCTTGCGCACGCACCGGCCGATACCGCACGTGACCATCGCTCGCGTGCGTGGTTGGGGTGCTGGCGCAAGCTTTCTCGCAGCCCAAGAAACCCCGTCTCGGCACTTATTTGAAAATACCCATCTGCTTGACCACAGAGGCGCAGGCCAGCCGAACAAGCTCGTGAATGAGCCCCGTTAGTGCCTTGGGTCAATGAGTTCGCACATCTCGCCCTTAATTCACCTTAATTCAGATTCCGCTGAGGCCCGCGGCGTGCAGATGGCCAACGCTCATGCCATGCCTCTAGGCGAGTGGATCTCACACCCAGACCCACCGCACCACACACGCCCTCCTCGCTAGGGCTTAGCCGTACAGACCATCAACGCCGCCACGACGTGTTCTAGATCGGCCTCCTCCAATAGCGGGTGCATGGGCAAACTCATCACGCGCTGGGCCGCGCGTTCCGCAAGCGGGAAAGCGCCGACGCCCAGACCCAACCCGCTAAACGCCGGCTGCAGATGGAGCGGCGTTGGATAATGCACGGCGGTCGGGATGGACTGTTGCTGCAGTTGTGCTTGCACGGCGTCGCGGTCATCCACCTCAACCGTATACTGGGCGTAGACCGAAGCGTTGTAAGCCAGTACGCACGGCGGCGTCACGGCACTATTGGCATCGCGGATCAGCGTGGTGTAGAGCGCGCCCAACTCACCGCGTTTGCGCACTTCATCAGGAAACGACGGTAGCTTGGCCAGCAGCACCGCGCATTGGATGGTATCCATGCGCCCGTTCACCCCGATCACCGGATGGTGATAACGCCGGTCTTGCCCGTGCACGCGGATTTCGCCCATCAACTTGGCCAGGGCATCGTCGTTAGTAAAACACGCGCCGCCGTCGCCGTAACAACCCAGCGGCTTGGACGGGAAAAAACTGGTGCAACCGATCAGCGACAAACCACCGGATTTCCGGCCTTTATAGCTCGCCCCAAAACTCTGCGCGGCGTCTTCAATGACCGGTAGCCCATGCCGATCGGCAATGGCATTGATGGCATCAAACTCTGCGCACTGACCATACAGACTGACCGGCATGATGGCCTTGGTGCGGGGCGTGATCGCGGCTTCGAGTTGGGTGTGGTCGAGGTTGTAAGTGGCGGGGTCGATATCCACAAACACCGGCGTGGCACCTAGCAGCACAATCATCTCGCCCGTCGCGAAAAACGTGAAGGGGGTAGTGATAACCTCATCCCCAGCCTTAATGCCTAACGCCATCATGGCGATTAACAAGGCGTCGGTACCACTCGCCACCGCGAGGCAATGCCGCACGCCGACGTAGGCTGCCAGTTGAGTTTCTAGCTCCGCCACCTCAGGTCCCATGATGTACTGGCCATGATCCAGCACCACCTGAATGCGGCGATCGATTTCTGGCTTCAGCTGCCGGTACTGGGATTTTAGATCAATAAATTCCATACGTTTGCCCAAATCTCGGTGTTTGTCTCATCCGTTTCGACCTGTCGCCATG
>CAIPNE010000417.1 GCA_903866355.1 uncultured Gammaproteobacteria bacterium | reverse complement strand
CAGCTCTGATCTTGACCTTCTTCTGCGGTCTAGCCATCGGCAAGCGACAGGTGTGGCTGCGCTCAATCGATTTCCCTCGATAGTATATTCGGTTAGCACCTTTTACTGTCGGAGATGCGGTCCGCCCCGGCCGGAGTACTTGAGTACGCGCTATTGCAACTGCAACGGTTCCCAAGGTGCTTAGCGGGCAATGGGAATGCAGATGGCGCAAGCGGCGAAGCGCCTGCTCCGCCGGCAAGCGGAGGCTCGCCATACGTCCACAAAGCGGCCGTCGGTCACCTCCAACCTAAGCATTGAGCAGCTCAAGCTCGCATGGGCTAACAACGCTGCAGCCGAGCGCATGTGGCGTGCGGACGACGCAGCTCTTTTTGCCACATCGGACGTCAGCATCGATGGAGATCGGGACGGCGATGGTAGCGCTGCGTTTGCAGATGACTTAGCATTGCACACAGCCGGTGCAAGCCCGGCTCACGCTGAGGTAGAGAAGACTGCGGACGGCACTCCAAGCTGGTCGGGCGGAGGCATGTTCGGCTGGCTTCGAGGCGCGAGCAGGAACAATCAGCTCGGTGCGGCAGATAGCGCACAAGTCGAGGCCGGTCCAACGCTCGCACCATCGCTCGAAGCAGATACCGTTCCGTCCACAGCTGCGCCGCGTGATGCGCCATCTACACTGAATGACAACGGCGGCCGCGCGCTAGACCGTGCTACCAGTGCGCTCATGCGCAGCGCGTCTTACCGCGCTGCGCCGCCGGGTGCGCTCGCAAACGCCGGTGTGGTCCGCTCTGAAGTTGCAGACTCGGAGCGTGCTAGCTGAGTTCGCTTCGGCCGTCCCCGGCGCCATCATAGGTCACTGTTATTATTATAATTAGGCCGCCTCCTTCCGAGCGCCCGGCTTGCAGCTCAGAAGACGCTAATTGTACCCTCAGAAGCCCAGGTTGGCCTCGACCGCGCTCCCCATCGGCACGGGCAGCGGGGCGTGCCGGTGCTCGTCCCCCCCCCGGGGGGGGCCGGGGCGTCCCACAAGCTGGGCTACAACCCCGCCGTCGCTACCGCCGCCGCCGCCACCCGCCCGGCACCCCCAAGGCGCTTTTGCTGCCTCTGCCAGTGAGTGGCCGCTGAGGAGCCAGGGCCGGGTGCCTGGCGTTATGCACAGCGTGTCCGTTGACTCAGAAGGCGGCGGCTGGCCGGCGGCTGCTCGAATTCATCAAACGCAACTCGGAGAAAGGGCCGCTGCACAAACCCGACGTTCGGACCGCTACGCCAGCAGGAAACTGCGCCAAAACTGCACCATGGCCTCCTGGTATGCATCCACATTCGGCTTTTTCGCAAAGCCATGGCCTGCAGTCACGTTGGGCTCACACAGCAACCGAAGGCGCATGGCTTCTCGACGGAACATGGTGCCAAGCTCCTACCCGAACGCGCGACTCGCTTGGCGCTATTAGGGGAAAGCACAAGTACCTTCGTCCTGTGCAAGCATGTACCACACAGGCTGCCCATTCGCGCTCGCCCTTTGCCAGATCTGCTCCGCCTCCGACCGCGGCACGCGCGGGTCGTTCGCGCCCTGCGCAACGAAAAGCGGCGCCCGGATCCTCGCTGCGTTGGTGAGCGGCGAGATCTCCTCCAGAAACCGCCGCATCTCCGGGTCGCGCTCGTCGCCGTACTCGAGTCGGCGCAAGGCCCGCCTGTAGGCCGCGGTGTTTTCGAGAAACGTGACGAAGTTCGAGATGCCCACCTGCGGCGGACCGACGTCCAGATACAGATTCTGCTAGCAACAAGCCGGATGGGGCCGGCCAGCATGGCTAGACTCGACAGCAGACAGCACCACAGCGTCTCGCACGTGCGCTTGCCACATCGATACCGCAGCACCCGGCAGCACGGCACGTAGCAACGGCCGGGCTGCGCACCATGTCGACCCCGCAGCGCAGCCGGTCGCCGAAGTGGATGAGCGACGCGAGGCACATGTACCCGCCGTCTGCACATCGTGAAATATAAAATAAT
>CAIPNE010000416.1 GCA_903866355.1 uncultured Gammaproteobacteria bacterium | reverse complement strand
TGTGCCCGTCGGGCAGCCACCACGCCGGCTGATAATCGCGTGGCGCCAGAATGCGGCCGTGCGCTCGAGGCTCAGCCACCGTGGTATGGCGTAAGGTGCACCACGGGGCCGGTTGGACTGTCTAGGCACAGGGCGTTTTCGGCCTCGTTATCAATGACCGCGGAGAACACCCAGCCTGCGTCCACTTTGGCGGTGCGCACAATTTCGCCTGCTGCCCGTCCGGCCCCGCCGGCGAGGGTATAGAGCTTGCCGCCTGGGGTTGGCTGGGCGGCGCTTTGGCCGGCCCGCAGGCGTGCTTTGACCTGACCACGGTATTTCAGGCGGGCGATGATCTCTTGGCCCGGATAGCAGCCTTTATCGAAAGATACGCCGTTGAGCTGGTCCAGATTGAGTTGCTGGGGCAGAAAATGTTCGCTGGTGCTGGCGTCGATGCGCGGCAAACCCAAGGCGATGTCGCGTGCCGCCCACTCGGTGGACGTGCGCTCTGGCAAGTCGCTGCGCGCCCAAAACACTTCCAACGCGGCCTGCGGTCCCAGTACCAGCGCCCGTGGCGCACTACCCGGCAGGCGATAAGCCAGCAGCGTGTCGGCACTGGCGGTCGTGCCCGGCGCGTGGGTTAGCAGGTCGGTTAACGGTGCGGGCTGCGGGGCATCGCTTTCAATCCCCAGCACGGACCACGTTGGGCTGAGGTCAAGCAGCGTGACTTTGGCGCGCAGGATGAACAGGCGCAGGCGCTTTTGCAGACGCTCTATTTCTTCACGGGGCAGGACCAGTAGCACCGCGTCGTCGAGCGTTAACACCCAAGCAACCCATAGCACCCGGCCTTGCGCGTTACACCACGCGGTAGGGGTGCCGCGCGCGGCGTCTAGGGGGCGCAAATCTGCGGTGAATTGACCCTGCAAAAATGCCCGCGCGTCCGGGCCACTGACTTGCAGTATGCCTTCCTCGCAGAGCCGGCTTTTAGCCGGCAGATGGTCCCCGCCCAGCCGCTGGAGGTCGGTGAGGTGATTCATGCGGGTGTCCCGGACCGCACAGACTCGGAGTCCAGCGCCAGTAACGCCAACAACGCCAAGTAGTCGGACGGTGGCGGTATGCGGCCCATCAGCCAGTCGTAAATCTCCAGATCATGTTCCTGCAACAGTAGGTCGAAGCAGGCGCTGGCAGCCGGGGTCAGCGTGGCATAGTGCCGGTCTAGGAACCGCGCGAACACTAAATCGAGTTCGCGGATCCCGCGGCGACAGCGCCAGCGCACCCGGCTGTCGGCCGCCACGTGACTCAGAGCGTACGACTCACCATCATTTTTTTGATCTCCGCGATAGCCTTCGCCGGGTTAAGACCCTTCGGGCAGGTTTTCGCGCAGTTCATGATGGTATGGCAGCGGTAGAGGCGGAACGGATCTTCCAGGTTATCGAGGCGCTCGCCGGTCGCTTCGTCGCGGCTGTCCACCAACCAGCGATAGGCTTGCAGCAGGACCGCGGGGCCGAGGTAGCGATCGCTGTTCCACCAATAGCTGGGGCAGCTGGTTGAGCAGCAAGCGCACAGGATGCATTCGTAGAGGCCGTCAATTTTGGCGCGGTCTTCTTTGGTTTGCAGCCGCTCGCGGTCGGGTGGCGCGGTATCGGTTTGCAGCCAGGGCTTGATCGAGGCGTACTGGGCAAAGAAATGGGTGAGGTCAGGCACTAAGTCTTTTTGCACCGGCATATGCGGTAGCGGGTAGATTTTGACATCCCCTTTGATCGACGCCGTGGCCACGGTACAGGCCAAGGTGTTGGTGCCGTCGATATTCATC
>CAIPNE010000415.1 GCA_903866355.1 uncultured Gammaproteobacteria bacterium | reverse complement strand
GTGTTGCCGAAACCAGTCAGGCTTTCACGCCAGTCTTTACACTGGCGGATGATGAAGGCCGTATCCGGACGAGTGCAGAGTTTCGCGGGAAATTCCTTCTCGTCTTCTTCGGCTTCACAAACTGCCCCGATGTCTGCCCTACGACGCTTTCAGACGTAGCCCAAGTTTTGGACGATCTCGGGGCGGATGCCGAGAAAGTTCAACCGCTTTTCGTCTCGATTGACCCCGAACGCGACCGGCGGCTCGGCCTTGCGGCCTACACTGCGGCCTTTCATCCGGCGATCCTGGGTCTGGCAGGCACCGAGACCGAGACGAAAGCCGCGGCCGACAGCTTCAAGATTTTCTATGAACGCGAGAACGATGCTGCATCGCCTGACGGCTATTCCATGGCGCATAGTCCCGGCCTTTTCCTGATTGGTCCGGATGGTGAATGGCTTCGCCAATTCACCTACGGCACTCCGGCCGCCGACATCCTTTCCGACCTTCAGACGAGGTTTTGACCCATGAAACACTTGTTGCTTGCTGCGACCCTGTCGTTGACTGCATCAGCGGCCTTTGCCTGCGAAACCGTGACAGTCGGTGATCTGAGCGTCGAGCATGGCTGGTCTAAGGTCACCATCGGCGCTGGCCGTCCTGGCGTTTTCTATGTCTCGATCAGCAATGCTGGCGCTACCGACGATGCTCTTGTCGGCATTTCCACGCCAGCAGCGGGGATGCCGATGTTGCACGAAACTGTGGTCAAGGATGGCGTCGCGTCGATGCCGCATGCCATGTCGATCCCTGTCCCGGCAGGCCAAAGCGTCCAACTTTCGCCGGGTGGCTATCACGGGATGCTCATGGGTCTGACTGCAGCCCTGAAGGAGGGTGACAGTTTTCCTGTCACGTTGTCTTTCGAGAAGGCCGGCGAGGTGACAGTGAATGTAGAGGTGCTGTCCTTGCGTGCGGAGGGTCCGGATTGCGCCGACGCAGAACAATAATTCTTGGGGTTGGGAGCGTAGTCGGCGCCATGGCCTTCATGTTGGGCCTTGGCGCCTACCGCACGCGCAACGGCCCAGTCTTGAATGCGGCCCTGCCGCTGTCGATGAGCGAAATGAGTTGGCAACTGACCGACCACCGCAAACGGGCCGTGCGATCCGCTGACTGGATCGGCCGCCCGACAATGGTGTTCTTCGGCTTCACCTGGTGTCCCGATGTTTGCCCAACCACGCTGAGCGACATATCCGGCTGGCTGGAGGAGTTGGGGCCAGATGCCGACCGGCTGAACATCGCCCTCATCTCGGTTGATCCCGACCGCGATACGCCGGACGTGTTGGCCGAGTATGTCGCCAATTTCGACCCGCGGATTGCTGGTCTGACCGGAACTGCCAGTCAAATTGCTCAGGCTGCTGCGGATTTTCGTGTGTCCTACCGCAAGGTACCGCGCGATGGAGACGACTACACGATGGACCATACTGCTGGAGTTTTCCTGTTCTACCCGGACGGGCGCTTTGCCAGCATCATCGACTTCCACGAAGACCGGCGCTTCGCCGTACCCAAAATTCGCCGAGCCCTCAGTTGAAAGGCCATCCTGCCAGATGATCAGACACACCACGCTTTTGCTTCTTGCTTTCGGGCTTGCCGCACCCGTCCCGGTCTTCGCGGACCCACCGACGTCACATGTTCTTTCGCAGTCGACGGCGACAATCGCATCCGGTGATACTCTGGACAGCGTTCTTGGCAGAGCGGGCATTCCGCCAAACGTCAGGGCCGAGGCAGCATTGGCCCTTGCGGGTGTTTATGATCTGACAGAACTGCGCCCCGGACATCGGCTGGAGTGGGCTGCAGAAAAAATTGACCCCACGAGACTCTTGCGACTGTCGCTGTTTGTTGATGATGGGGTCGAGATCAACTTGTCGTTCAACGGACCGATCACAGCCGAGAGGCTTGATCCCCCGATCCGGGAAGTCGACAGACGGGAGACTTTGACCCTTCAGGGTCCCCTGTATGAGGCGCTTGTCGCAGCCAACGCGCCCGAAAGGTTCGCCGTTGACCTGACAGCCCTTCTCGCGGGCCAGGTTGATTTCAGGCGCGACATAAAAGGTGGTGAAAGCTTCGCTCTTGTCTGGCGGGAGGACCAACTTCCCGACGGAAGCATCGCGGGCGAGCCACGCTTGAACTATGCGCGGCTGGAACTGACAGATCGCGTTCTCGAACTTGTAGCGTCTGACGCTGCAGGGCCAGTCATCGTTTTTGAGGATGGAGAAGCCGTCCAACGCTCCGCTGCGCCAATCCTTGGGGCGCGTCTTTCCTCTGTCTTTGGCAGGCGCAATCATCCTGTGCTGGGCGGGGTACGGATGCATACCGGTATCGACTATGCCGCGCCTGTGGGGACCGAAGTGTCAGCAACCGGGGCGGGCCGCATCATCTTTTCCGGGACGATTCGCGGGTACGGCTTGACGGTTGATATTGATCATGGCGGTGGCGTCGTGACGCGATATGCGCATCTGTCGGAAATCACCGACACGGCGGAACAGGGAACAAGGGTAAAGGCCGGGAGCAGGATCGGAGCCGTCGGAGCTACAGGGCTCGTGAGTGGACCAAACCTTCACTACGAAGTTCGTGTGGACGGTCGGCCCATCGATCCGACGGATCGCGAGGCCCTTTCTGCTCAGGAGATCGCTTCAGTTGACGATCTGAATGCGCTTGCAACTTGGCGAAAAGAGACCGGCTTCAAGTCGGCCAAAATGGAGGATCGGGGATGACGGGGTTGCTGGTCAAACGACGTGAATTTATGCTTGCTGCGGCGGCCTTCTGGGCCTTGCCAGTAGACTTTGCGAATTCGCAGGTAGAGCCCCCCATTCATGTCGTCAAAGGGCGCGGTTGTGAATGTTGCGAAGCTTGGGTCGACTACCTGCGCGAGCAAGGCTTTACGGTGACGGATGAAGTCTCGATGGGGACGCTGTTGATCCGCTACAAGATGGACCACGGGGTCCCGGTAAAAGCCTTCTCTTGCCACACAGGAACCGTCGACGGGTATGTGCTCGAAGGACATGTTCCCGCTGCCGACATCCGCCGGTTGCTCGTCGAAAGACCGGATGCGTTTGGACTTTCTGTGCCAGACATGCCCTACGGCTCGCCAGGCATGGGTTCAGAAGACAGCCGCGACGCATATGACGTGCTTCTGATCAAGCGCGATGGCAGTTTGAAAGTGTTCACCAGCTATCCATCCGCCTGAGCGACCAGAGGTTAAAGGAGACCACGTATCTGGGTGGCGGTGTCATCACTGTCCCAGTCAAACGGGCCTTGCAGGCGCCCGATCTCACGACTTTCTCGGTCGATCAGTAGCGTCGTCGGAAGTCCGACAAAGGCGAAAGCCAGTTGAACACGAAGGGATTCAGCCCAGAACAATGACAAATTCGCAATGCCAATCTCATTGTAGAAACGCCGCCCCCTGTCAATTCCCGCATCATCGATGCAAAGAGGCAGCACCATGAAATCTGCGCCGCCGATCCGCGCCTGAAGTCGGTCGAGCATTGGCATTTCTTCCCGGCACGGCGGGCACCATGTTGCCCAGATGTTCAAGAGAATCACACGGCTCCCGAAGTCTTCGAGACGCCGGTGGCGCCCTGACTCGTCCACGATCGGGGGCGAGAGCAAAGGCTGCGGGTCCCCACGAAGTCGAAAGGGCGCGCGCGCGTGTGCGCGCTGCGTGACGAATGGCATGGCCAGTGCCGCAAGAACGGCGCGTCGTCCAAAGAATCGCGTCATTGCCTTTCTCCTGCGAAAAGGGCCGAGGCCCGCAGGCATACTGCGGGCCTCGGCGGCTTTTAGGCCGATACTGCGAACTCCGTCATCATGCCCGTCGAAAGGTGGGGCATGTGGTGGCAGTGCAGCATCCACCGCGCAGCTTCGCCTGCATCCACCGCGACCGTCACCATGCCCATCGGTGGCACATGCACGGTGTCGCGCACCGCACCTGCAAAGCGCGCACCACCCGTGCTGACCACTTGAAACGCATGACCGTGCAAGTGCATAGGATGCGCCATCATCGACATGTTGTGGAACGTGATCTCTACTCTGTCGCCGGATTTCGCGGTGACAGGGACATGGTTGCCCCAGGTCTGGCCGTTGATCGTCCAGACATAGGGCATCATCGACCCGCCCAGCATAAGCATAGGCTGCGAAGCCGGCGCGCGTTCGGGCAGGGGCGTGACAGCGCGCAAAGCAGCCTCTTGCGAAAGGTCAGCGCTGAATGCCGGATGTTCAGCGTCAGACAAGCCAACAACCTTCGTCACTGAAGCGCCCGGCGTCGCAAGAATTACACCCGTGCGCTCTTTTGCCCCTTCTCGCAGCGCGAGGATGGGGAAAGCTCCGCCCTCGGCTGGCACGTCCAGCTCGATGTCAAGACGTTGACCCATGGCCAGGCCGAAAAGGCTGCCGGTCATTGGCTGGACCGGCTCCCCATCCACAGCGACCAGCCGCCCCGGCAAGCTGCCAGTGTCGATCCAGAAGACCGTCGCTGCTGCCGCATTGATCACCCGGACAAGGACCCGGCCGCCCTTGTCGACCTGCAAAACCTCTGGATCGTCAAGAGTGCGGTCGTTTGCGAGATAGGCATCAAAGTTATAGTCGTTCAAGTCCATGGCCATGCCATCCATGCCCGGCATCGACATCGCGTCGCCCTGCCCCATCGCACCCATGTCCATCGCGGCCATGCCATCCTGCCCCATCTGGCTGTGATCCATCCCGGCCATCGAAGTGCCGCCAGTGATCTCGGCCAGCACTTCGGCTGGTGGTCTGAAGGAGAAGTCATGCAGGAACAGCGTCACTTCCTGTCTGTCAGCCGACACATCTTCCGGCCGACGGACCACAAGCGGGGCAGCAAGCAGTAGCATTTCATGCTCCGGGATATGGGCATGCATCCAATGCGTCCCGGGACGTGCGGCAAAGTCATAGCCGCGAGACTCTCCGGGTTGGAGCATCGGCATCGGCAGGTCGGGCACCCCGTCCTGTATATTGGGCGGGATCTGACCGTGCCAGTGGATGATGGTCGGTGCGTCAAGCGTATTGGTCAGATCAACCGCGAAGGCCTGCCCCGGATCAAGGACAAGGCCGGAACGTCCGTTGCCGTCGAGCAAGCCCCAGACTGTCGCAGCCTTGCCTTGCACCTCAATGGTCCGCGATGTGGCCGAAAGGGTCATCCGGGTGGATTGAGCACGCACTTGGGCGGGCAAAAGCAAAGTAGCGGCCGAAGCCGAAGTTGCGGCAAGAAAGCCGCGGCGGGTCAAAAGCGACATATGAGTTCTCCTGTAAGTCGCAGAAAATAACAGACTGGCAGACCATGGCGCGAACGCCTGCTCTGCAGGGTCAGATCACTACGGCTTTTGGAGGATGTCCGGGGGGCGGAAAGGCCAGGGAGGAAACCAGAGGATCATCTCCGGTCACAACGTCAATCGGGTGCCCGGCTATTTCAATCGTTTGATCTGCTGCCGGCAGGGTCGCAACCACAACCAAACAATGTTGCTGGCACAAGAGCATTGTTTGGTCTGACTTGTCGCTGCCCATATCGGCCATGGTCATTTCGTGACCGGCCATGGCCATCATCTGCGCATGTTCAGCCTGAGTTTGCTCTCCAACCATGGTCCAACCGGGAACAAGCATCGCCAGCATATAGGCTGCGAAAACCAGGACTTTAGCGAAGGGGGCCGACTTGTTCATGGAACTGTAGTTATCAGCATGATGCGGCACAGTCATTTGACATTTTGGTGTCTCGGCGCCGCCCCAAAAATCTGCGGGGGATGCGGCAGAATTGTCGGAATTTGTATACACCACCTGCCCTATCAGAAAGTTTACTGGATGACCGAAGTTTTGCGAATAATGGTTTGGCTACACGGGCGGGTGATACAGATGATGAAGATTTTTCTAGCCATAGCGACAACCCTGAGTTTGGCAGCCTGCGGGGCGGAACCGATCTGGGCACCGGAGGCGGCCGTTGTCGCATCACGCTACACGCATCCCGGCCCGACGTCGGTAACACTCTACACCGTGCTTTCGACACGCAATGGCTCTGGAGCGCATGCCGGGCTTCTGATCAACGGCGCTCAGAGGGTCATGTTTGATCCCGCCGGAACATGGCGCCACCCGCAGCTTCCCGAGCGCAACGATGTGCATTTCGGTGTTACGCCAAAAATGGTTGATTTCTATATCGACTACCATGCGCGCGAGACTTTCGACGTGGTGGAGCAGACGGTCGAAGTTTCGCCCGAAGTGGCCGCACTGATCATGCAGCGGGC
>CAIPNE010000414.1 GCA_903866355.1 uncultured Gammaproteobacteria bacterium | reverse complement strand
GGCCAACCACCGTGCCGGAGGCCGTCAAAAGTCTTGCGGCAGCGGGTGGCGGTGCTCGGGTACTCGCCGGTGGGACCGATCTTTTAGTGCAACTTCGCCTAGGTGTCCGCACGCCGCAGGTCATCGTCGATATCAAAGGCATCGCAGAACTGCGCGCCATTGAGGTCAGCGCGGCCGGGATCCAAATCGGCGCGGCGGTGACGGGTTCAGAAGTGGGCGAACACCCAGAGATCGTGCGGCAGTGGCCGGGCGTCGTAGAAGCCATGCACCTCATCGGTTCCACGCAAATTCAGGGACGGGCGAGTCTCGGCGGCAATCTTTGCAACGCGTCCCCCGCCGCAGATAGCGTGCCGGCGCTGATTGCAGCCGGTGCGCGTTGCACCATCGCCGGCCCTAACGGTCGGCGAGTCGCCAACGTAGAAGATGTGGTCCTAGCGCCAGGCAAGACCTCGCTTGCGGCAGACGAATTCATTGTCAATTTCTTGTTGCCAACCCGGCAAGCCCACTCGGGTGATGCGTATTTGCGCTTTATTCCGCGTACCGAAATGGACATCGCCGTGGTGGGTGCCGCCGTGAGCTTGGTGCTGGACGCCAGCGGGCGCTGCACCGCGGCCCGCCTATCGTTGGGCGCCGTGGCACCTCGGCCGCTGCTGGTGGCTGCCGGCGGCGCGGCACTGGTGGGTACTTTGGTCGACGACGCGGCCCTGGCGAACCTCGCGGCCGCCGCGAGCGCCGCCTGTACACCCATCGACGACAAACGGGGCACGATTGAATTTAGAACTCGCGTTGCGGGCGTTCTTGCTCGTCGCGCGGCATCGATAGCGCTGCAACGCGCACGGGGGATCTAATGGCTAAGCATCATATCCAGACCACCATCAACGGTGAGCCGGCAGAATTTTTGTGCGAAACCCAGCAAACGTTGCTGGATGTCCTCCGCGACGAACTCGACCTCACCGGCAGCAAAGAAGGCTGCGGGACCGGCGACTGTGGCGCGTGCAGCGTGCTGTTGGATGGCCGCTTGGTGTGTGCCTGTCTCGTCTTGGGCGTAGAGGCTGCCGGGCACGAAATTTCCACGATTGAAGGCGTGGCGCAGGGCAATGTATTGCATCCGCTGCAGCAAGCTTTCCTCAACGAAGCCGCGCTGCAATGCGGCATCTGCACCCCGGGGTTCATTATTGCCGGCAAAGCTCTGCTGGAGCGCAATCTCAATCCCACCGAAACCGAGGTGCGTTATTGGTTGGCGGGCAACCTGTGCCGCTGCACGGGCTACGACAAAATCGTCCGGGCAGTCATGAACTGCGCTGCACAAATGCGGGAGGAAGCTAGTCATGGGTAACGAACAAAATACGTTCAGAGTAGTGGGCACGCGGCCAGTACGGCCGGATGGCGTCGACAAAGTGACGGGCCGTGCGGAGTTCGGCGCGGACCACCAGTTGCCAGGCATGCTCGTTGGCGTGGTGGTGCGCAGCCCACACGCGCATGCGCGCATCAAGTCCATCGACGTCAGTGCCGCGCGCGCCGTGCCGGGCGTGCTCGCGGTGGTAACCGCCGCTGATTTGGTCGATTTGCCCTCAGAGCTGTCGTCTGGTGGGGAAGCGCCGATCAATTTTCGGCACGTCTCGCACAACGTCATCGCCCGCGACAAGGCGCTGTATGAAGGCCACGCCGTGGCGGCGTTAGCCGCTACTTCGACCGCCATCGCCGCCGCCGCGGCAGCGCTCATCAAAGTAGATTACGAGGTGCTGCCCCACGTCATCGACGTGCTGGAGGCCATGCGCGAAGGTGCGCCGTTGCTCCACCCTGACTTATTCACCACGGGGGTGACGCCGACCCCGACCACGGCCTCTAACGTGGCTGGGGTGACCGAGTTTGCGCTGGGCGATATTGCCAAAGGCTTCGCGGAAGCCGAGGTCATTATTGAACGCGAGTACACCACCCAGCCGGTGCATCAGGGCTACATCGAACCCCACGCCGTGACGGCGACTTTCGGCGCCGATGGCACGGCGTCCGTGTGGTGCAGCAGCCAGGGGCAGTTCATGGTGCGCGAGTTCTGCGCCAAGCTGATGGGCATGGATATCGGCCAAATTCGGGTCATCCCCTTGGAAATCGGCGGTGGCTTTGGTGGCAAAACCACCGTCTACCTCGAGCCCTTGGCGCTGGCGCTGTCGCGCCAGTCTGGACGTCCGGTCAAAATGGTGATGTCGCGGGGCGACGTGTTTAAAGCGACTGGGCCCACTTCTGGTACCCACGTCAAAATTAAACTGGGCGCCAAACGCGACGGCACCTTCACTGCCGGCGAAATGACCCTGAAATATCAGGCTGGGGCGTACCCCGGCTCGCCGGCCTTTTTGGGCGGCATGACGGGTCTTACGCCTTATCTGTTCGAACACGCCAAAGCGACCTGCTACGACGTGGTATCGAACCGGCCCAAGAGCGCTGCCTATCGCGCGCCGGGTGCGCCGATGGCGGCGTTTGGGGTGGAGTCGGCCATCGACGAATTGGCCCAACAGCTCAATATTGATCCGCTAGAACTACGGCTGAAGAACGCCGCCACCACCGGCATGCGCACCCTCTATGGGGCCAAATTGCCGGTCGTCGGCTATGTGGAAACCCTCGAAGCTGCCAAGGCGCATCCGCATTATTCCGCGCCGCTGGGGCCCAACCAAGGCCGCGGCATTGCGTCGGGTTTCTGGTTCAATATTGGTGGCCCATCGAGTGCGGCGATCCATGTCAACGAAGATGGCACGGTGGAAGTGGTCACGGGCAACCCCGATATCGGTGGCTCGCGCGCTTCCATGGCGATGATGGCCGCCGAAGTGCTGGGTATCGATTTTGCTCACGTTAAACCCACCATCGGCGACACCGCGCAAATTGCCTACAGCTTTTTGACCGGTGGTAGCCGGGTGACGTTTGCCACTGGCAAGGCCGTCATCGAAGCCGCTGAAGCCACCGTGCTACAGCTCTGCGGGCGGGCTGCCAAGATGTGGAAAGTAGAGCCCTACGAAGTGGAATGGCGCGCAGGTTCGGCGCATTGCACGCGGGTCGACGATACCACCCGTGCGCCCGTCACCTTGGCGGAAATTGCCCATCAAGCCGGTCGTACCGGTGGACCCATCAGCGGCAATGTCTCCATCAACGCCGCCGGCGCTGGGCCAGGTTTTGGCACGCATCTGTGTGATGTCGAAGTCGACCCCGAAACCGGGTCGGTGAAGATCATTCGCTACACCGCCATCCAAGACGTGGGCCGGGCCATTCACCCAGCCTATGTCGAAGGACAGCTGCAGGGCGGCGCGGTGCAGGGTATTGGCTGGGCGCTGAATGAGGCCTATCTCTACGATGAGAAAGGTTGTCTGCTCAATTCAGGGTTCCTCGACTACCGCATGCCGGTGGCCTCTGATCTGCCGATGATCGACACCGTGCTGGTGGAAGTGCCCAATCCGGGACATCCCTTTGGCGTGCGGGGGGTGGGTGAAGTGCCCATCGTGCCGCCGCTAGCGGCCGTGGCGAACGCTGTGTCGCGTGCCACCGGCGTGCGCATGACGGATCTGCCGTTGTCGCCACCACACGTGTTGGCACAACTCGACCGAGCCAAAACGGCGGGCTGATCAGCACATGGCGCTGGTGATTCTCCAAAGCGACTTTGCCCGCCGGTATACCGGCGGGCAAACCCAGATCGAGGTGAACGCCAGCGACTATCGATCGTTAGTGGCCGGACTAGAGCGGCGCTACCCAGGCTTGGCGGAACAACTCAGCCTGGGGATGGCCGTGGCGATCGATGGTGAGATTTTTCAAACCCCGCTGTTGGAGGCCGTAGGCCCCGACAGCGAAGTCCATTTTCTGCCGGTTATCGGTGGGGGCTAAGGGTCTTGAGGGGCCTGGCTAGGTCCTTTAGCCGGCTGCTCGCGCGCTCCTAAAATAGACCTCAGCAGGCGCTTACTCCTTCGGTAATACGGCGCCGCGGATTAACTCGCGCACAAAGTCATCGACCTCGCGTTGGTCGCGCCCACGGAATTTCAGCTGCGCGATCATGTGCCCTGCGCTCATCACCAAATGGGCACCCAGCATGGGGTTGATGTCCTTGGCAATTTCCCCCGCCGCTTTGCCGGCCACGATAATGTCACCGAAGGCCGCAATGATGCGGTCTTGGAAATCGACGTAGCGCGCCCAGGTGACGTCATCGACGTCGGTGCTCCAATTCAGCCAAATTTTGATGTAAGCGGGCGCCGTATCGACCGTCACGGAAAATTCGTGGAGGATGGCCAAGAGCTTGTCGGTCGCCGATTGTTGCGTGTTCGCGATCGTCGCCACCAAGTCCACCAAATAACGGTCGACCTCGGTGATGACCGCCTCTACCAGCGCTTCGCGCGTCGGGAAATAAACAAACACCGTTGAGACGGCGACCTCGGCCGCACTGGCCACCTGTGCGTGGACGCCGCTCGCGAGCCCCGTGCGTGCAAAAACCTGCACCGCACAGCCCAGCAATTGGGCCATGCGTTGGGCGGGGATCAGACGGGTACGCGGTCGTGGCGAGGTCGGTTTGCGGAGCATAGCGATGTCGTTTTAGGGGTATTGACAGTTTACACAGCAGGGCTTAATTTTTGTCGGAGTGATTTGTCATTAGCGCGCCTGTTGTGGGTTGTTTTGCCACTGCTAGCGGCAACCCCGCGCAGACGGCGCGCTGAACAAATCCACTGTTGCGCTTGTTGACGTGATCGACCAAGAGGACCTCTGGGTATGCACTCCGCCACCTTACCGCCCCGTAGCAAAGTTGTGTCCTTGCGCTATTTGGAGCCAGCCAAACGGCGAGCCACGCAATACGAAGAAGTGACACTGCACGCCCAGTGGGACCCGCAGAATTTTGCCACCCAAGGTTGGTTTAATCGCGATGAGGAGGGGCGACCAGCTTGGGATGCGGGTTCAACCGTGCTCAAAGCCCGCGACTGGTGGGCGTACCGGGACCCTGCGGAAGAATGGTTCCGTCCCTATGTGGCGCGTCAGGCAGCATTGGGCAGCGCGATCACCTTGGCCACCGAGGGGGCTCAACAGGCCGAGCTCTTTGCTGATGTCACGCCGCCTTGGCGTGCTTTTCTGGCAACCCACTACGCCGCTTATCGGTTCCCCGAGTACGGCTTGTTTATGGCCTTAAGCTACGCCCAACGCGAGGCGCTGTCGGATGTGGTGGCCGGGCCGTTGCTGTTTCAGAGTCTGGAAAAAGCGCGCCATGCGCAGGACATCGCGCTCTATACGATGGCACTGGAGGATGCGCTGCCCGGCTTTAGTGATGCCGAGTGCAAAGCGTTATGGATGGACTCTCCCGTGTGGCAACCCACTCGGCGGGTCATTGAATATCTCATGGCGTCGCGCGATTGGGGCGAAATTAATTTCGTCATCAACCTCATTTACGAGCCGCTATTCGCCACGCTGTTTAATCGCGAATTGCTGTTGCGCTGCGCCGCCCGGCACGGCGATTCGGTCGCCGGGGTCATTGCGGCGGGGGCTGAAAAAGATCGAACTGTCCGGCAGTCGGCGGCCTCGGCGCTGGTGCGATTTCTGTTGGCGCAAGACGCTAACAATGCGCTGGCGTTCAACGCGTGGCTGGCGCATTGGACACCGCTGGTGATGGACGCGGTCCAGCATATCGCCCCGGTGTTTGCGACCCTGTCGACTCAGACCTTCGAGTCTGCGCGTCAAGTCGTGGTGCGCGACTGGCGGGCGTTAATGTTGGCGTTGGAGCTGAATGCGCCAGAGGTTGGCGAATGAACTCGCACATCATTCCAGAAAATCATCGCGTCACCGCCAAGTTTATGGCGGGCGAAGAAGCCTCTGCCATCGCTGAGGCCGCGTGTGTTGACAATCCCGGCGCGCGCGTAGAAGACCACGGCAGCTATCTGAGCATCAGCAATGAGCAGCGGCTCGATTTCAATATTCCCACGATCGTCGAAGAACTGGGTCGTCCCTACGATATGCCAGCTTTGCTGGTGGTGCTGGCGAGTTATTCCGGCGAAGTAGAGTTGGGCAACGACCGTTTATCCATCAAGGAAGCGTTCGCGAACTAAGGTTGCGCTGCGCTAAGAACGAGGCATTTATGCATGAGTGACTTGCACGCCAAAGCCTACGACCGGGTAAAGTCGATCGACTGGGACCCCACGTATATCAAGCCAGACCAGAAACTGGTGCAGAAAACCCGGTTTCACCTCGAGGGTTTGAAACCCGTCGATCCCTTTAAGACCTTCGTGCGGGAATATTTTCAGGTAGAGCACGAGAAGGACAATCGCCATTACGCCATTTTGGAGGCGTCTAGCCGTCTGAGCGATAGCGCGCCCGATGCACGGTGGATGGAGGGGATGAAATTCGCCCTGTCTAATCTGCCGGGTGTTGAGTACGCCGCCGCCCGACAAATGGGTCGTATGGTGCGCAGTGTGGCGCCAATGGAACTACGCCAAGGCTACATGATGCAAGGTTTGGACGAAGTGCGGCACTCGCAACTGGAACTCAATACGCTGCGCCATCACTTGCGCAGTTGGCGGGATCCCGCGGGCTACGACGTTGCGTTGAAGGCCGCCGGCACCAGTGTTGGCGGGGGGATTTTTCGCGCCATGCTCGAGGATTTACTGACCTGCGATCCGGTAGAGACTTCGCTCGGTCTGCAGATGTTCGTCGAAACGGCGTATTCGAATGTTTTTTTTGTGGGCCTGTCGAGCGCCGCTGCCGCACACGGCGACAAAATGATGGCCTCGACGATGCTCACGATTCAGTCGGATGAAGCCCGTCATATGGCCAATGGTTGGGCGACGCTCGCGACCCTGCTCCAGAAGGACCGCAATATCCCGCTCATTCAGCAAGCGCTCGACAAATGGTCGTGGCGAATCCACATGAGTTTCAGTGTGGGCGTTAACTTGTTCACCGATTATTTTGTCACCAAGCGCCAAGAGTCCGCCAAAGAAATGAACCTGCGCTGGGTGTTCGATGAATTCTACGGCGGGTTTTATCAGAAGCTCGAAAAATACGGCATCAAAGCGCCCAAGCATCTGGACCGCATGATTTCCGATCAGGATTATTTGTCGCACTCTGCGGCAATTTATCTGTTTGGCGCTTGGCCGGTATTTTTTCACCGCTACGACGGCATGACGCCCGCCGACATGGAGTGGTTTGAGAAAAAATATCCCGGCTGGTACGCCAACTATGGCAGTTTTTGGGAGACTTATAACCGCTGCACGGACCCTTCTGATCAGGCCCTGATTCTCAAAGAATTGGGCGGGCTGCCTAATTTTTGCCAGGTCTGTCAATTGCCCACGATCTTCCCGTTGCCGAGCGCCAATAGTGGCCGTTCGTGTCTGCATAACGGCAAGCGTTTTATTTTTTGTTCGGCGGGTTGCCAAGAGATTTTTTTCAACGAGCCGCAGCACTACCAAGGCTTCCAAGGATTTCTCGACCGCTACGAAGGCTTCGAACTATCCGACGTGACACGCGATATGGGCTTTGTGCGCGAAGACGGCAAAACACTCATCGCGCAACCCACCTTAGCTTCCAAGCGCCTGTGGACGCTGGACG
>CAIPNE010000413.1 GCA_903866355.1 uncultured Gammaproteobacteria bacterium | reverse complement strand
TGGAGTCTGAGGAACGTCCCCCGGAAGCCACACTGTCGTTTGCCGACTACCTCCCAGAAGCCAGTCGGTTGCTGAGCGGTGGAAACCCCAAAATGGGGCCAGTGGATCCCACCGACCAAGCAGTCGATGGCACCGTCATCGCGCTCTTAATGGGGTCGAACGCCAAGAACTACGGGCATGTCACCGACTTCACACTCCAGAACGGCACGCTGTCGCTGTGGTACAAGAACAATAAGCAGGAAACGGTCGATCTCGCGCTAGCCCAGGCAAACCGCGCGGTCGCGGCGGTGGGTGTAGACCACCCTAACTTCCGCATCCGACTGGCAACCGGCGCCATCGCGCTGCAACAGTCGGTCAATGACGTTGTGCGCCAGAACAAGTGGCTTATTTTAGGCTGCCTGAACGTCATTATTTTCTTTGTGACGTCCTACGCATACCGCTCGTTTGTAGCGGGGTTCATTCTGCTGATACCCGTTAACCTGTCCAACGCAATGCTTGAATCCGTCATGGTGATGTTAGGCATTGGCTTGGACGTCAACAGCTTGCCTATCGCCAGTATTGGTATTGGTGTGGGTATCGACTACGGCATCTATTTGGTCAGCCGCATGTGCGAGGACTATCAAGTCTCCCACGACTACGGCGACGCCATCCAACACGCCATCCAGACTTCCGGCAAGGCTATTTTCTTCACGGCGACCATCGTGCTCATCAGCATTTTGCCGTGGTACTTCATGTCCAAACTTAATTTCCTGTCCGACATGGGGCTGCTGCTGGTGATGGTGATGACCATCAATATGGTCATTTCGCTTGTTGTCCTGCCGCTGCTGGTGTGGTGGATCAAACCGACGTTCATTGCTTCCGAAGACCAACTCATTTCGGAAAAAATAGATCTGTCGTCACACATCAAAGTCGCCGCCTAAGGCCGAACAGACCCATCAAAGTCATTTTTAGGAATTACACACACGTGGAAAACACTAACTCATTTATCCGAGGCGGCTTGCGCCTGGTCTGCGGGCTCACGCTTATTCTGGCAAGCGCGGCCCCCGTGCTCACGGTCAGCGCTGCAGAGGCGCCGGCCTCGCAGCTAAAAATCGTCCGCAAGGGAATTCCCCACGACGCCCTCTACGCCCTCAACATTGTTGGGAAGGGCGGGCTGGCGGCCGGCGGTGCGGGCGCTATCTTGCAGACCACCGATGGCGGTGCCACTTGGGCCAATATGGAGTCGCCCACGCAATTGGGTTTATTTGGGATTGCCATCAACGGTGACCGCCGCTTGGTGGTGGGACAACGGGGCACCATCCTCATGAACGAGGGCGACAAATGGGTTGCTGCCAAGAGCGACTCCGAAGCGCGCCTCTTAAACGTTGACCTAAACGCCGCGGGTTTGGCCATTGCGGTGGGCGAGTTCGGCACCATTCTGCGTTCGAAAGACGCCGGCAAGACCTGGGAAAAGCGCGTGGTTAATTGGGCCAGTTTCCGCGACGACGGCTACGAGCCGCACGTCTATGCGGTGGATGTCCAAGAAACCGGGCGCATCATCATTGCCGCGGAATTCTCCTACGTGCTGATTTCCGACGACGGCGGTGAAACCTTCACGTTAAGCAACAAAGGCGAGCGCTCATTGTTTGCCCTCCACATGCTGCCCAACGGCACCGGCTATGTGGCCGGCCAAGAAGGCATGGTGTTAAAGACCACCGACAACGGCAGCACTTGGCTGCCGTTAAAGTCAGGCACTACCGCTAATTTATTTGGCATCTGGGCCTCACCTCAAGGTGAGATTGTGGCCACCGGTATGCGGGCGCTACTGCGCAGCAGCGACGCGGGTGCCACCTTTACGCGGTCACTCGACATCGACATCGTTCGCAACTGGTACCTACCGGTGGCGATGGGTGAGCTAGAGGAGAAAGGCGACGGCGGCGCCATGGTGTCGCAGGCGGTGTACATCGCGGGACACGACGGCGTGATCGCGCGGGTGTTGCAGTAAAACCACCCAACAAAAAAATGACCCCGGTCATATTTGGTCGGTATTCCACAGATTAGGGGATAAAACCCGTTGATCATCTGTTGGGCTTAGACTAGATTCGGAGCTAGACAAAAAAAAAGTGGCGCGAAAGTGTCGCCGAGACTTGAAAATTAGAAAGAACGTTGCATTTAAGCAACATCGCGAGCCACCCTTGGCGCCGAAGTGCCCAGCACCACACGCGCCGGACGCCCGCACACGGGGACCAGCATTAATCTCACGTCGATTTATGAGGAGAGCGGGAGTGACTAAAAACACAATGAAGCGAATGATGCTGGCCGGCAGTGCCGCCAGCATGCTCGCCGGCAGCGCGGCCTACGCCGTGGATTTCAATATCACGGGTTTTGTTCGGCAAGAAATCGCGGTCTCCGTGACCGGGCAAGACAACCCGTTTAACACCTCAACCAACCCGTTTAATGGGAAGAACATTCCTAACATCACCATGAACGGTGGTGGGTTAGCAGCCTCCCAACAATTCACCGGCAAAGGTTTCCCGCGCGATAACGGTGGCTGGGCCCGGCCGATCGCTAACGCGAGCGGCAGCGCTGCCAATGGGGTAGGGGATGCGGCGTACATAGGCAAATGGGCAGGCACCATGGCGGGCGCTGGCGCGGGTTGTAAAGCCACCAATAACTGCGGCAGTTATGCGAATTCCATCAAGGGCATGAACCAGTTCAACGTGTTCGCCACCCGCGTCGAGGTCGACATTCAGGCCAAATGGACGGAAGAACTCAATTCGTTCGTCAAAATTCGCGGCTACTCCGATTATCAAGAATTGCTGGGTGAAGGCCAGACCGACAGCCATTTCAACGCCGACTTCGGCTGGAAGGGCGGGCGCGGCAACCTGTTGGAATACAACACCCCCAACTTCATGCTCGACATCCCGTCGGCCTATATCGACTACAACAGTGGCCCGTTATGGGTGCGCTTTGGCCAGCAGCAAATTGCGTGGGGGGAGGCGTATTTCTTCCGCGTCTTCGACGTGCCTAATGGCTTAGACACCCGCCGCCATTTCACGCTAGACGTGGGTGCGGAAGAGTTCTCCGACAAACGTGTGGCCGCGCCTGCGGTGCGTGTGAATTACACCTTTAAGAACGGCTGGACGACAGACGCCTTTGTGCAAATGGCGGCGCCCACCACCTTGGTCGGCACCAACACGCCGTATAACGTGGTGGCGTCTGGTTTTTCTTGGCGCGATACCGGCCAAAGTGAAATCCTCCGCAACAACGTCAACTATGGCATGCGTATCACCATGCCGGTCACCGACAAACTTACCTTGGGCCTGATGGCGGTTAACCGCTTAAACCCCGACGGTGTGGTGCAGTGGGCGGATGCGCCGCTGCAAATGGGTGACGGCTCGCCTAACCCGTTCTGCTTTGGCCCCAATAACTATGCGGGCAACATTTTGGCGGGCCTGCAAGGTGCGGGCATTGACAACAATCAGAACGGCCAAGACGACGTCACGGAGCTGCTCACGCCCATGACCAAGGGCCGCTGCGGTGCCAACGCTGCGCCGGATCCCATGGGCACTGCGTCGTGGCAGGAATGGTTTACCATGGCCGGAAAATCCCGCCTCAACCCCGTTGAAGGAACACTGGGCTTCCTGAATGGCGGCGCGGAGAAAAATGGTACCAACGCGTCTACGCTGACGACTGCCATTTTTGGGCTTGCCGGATCCCCAGGGGACCCCAGCGGTGCCAAGATGATCTTCAACAACATCGGCGGCAAGAAGAACAAAAAGACGCCTTTCAGCTACGACGCCACGCGCAACATCCTGGACGGCTTCTTCAATGGCTTCGCGTTCCCCCGCGGCTATATCACCCGCGAGTTCATGCGTGAAACCATTACCGGCGCCTCTGGTAACTACATTATTGAGTCCACCCCGGGCTCTTGGTTAGACCAGTTGATTGTGCGCGGTGAGTTAACCGTGACGCCTAATAAGAAATTTACGGCGCTCGACTTACGCCAAGGTG
>CAIPNE010000412.1 GCA_903866355.1 uncultured Gammaproteobacteria bacterium | reverse complement strand
GCCAAGGCCATCATGGGTTTGGTGGAGAGCCAGGGCTCGGTGCTTTGGAACGGCCAGCAGATACAGGGTCGTAAGCCGTTTGAGGTGGCCCAACTCGGTGTGGGCTATGTGCCGGAAAACCGGGACATCTTCCCCAAACTCACGGTGCACCAAAACCTCTTGCTCGGGGAAAAGCGTGCCAACAAGAAGCCGCGCTGGACCTTTGAGGACATGTACAGACTGTTTCCTCGCCTCAAGGAGCGCGAACACACCGAAGCCGGCGTGCTGTCAGGCGGTGAGCAGCAGATGCTGACTTTGTGCCGCACCCTGATGGGTGACCCCGATCTGATCATCATCGACGAGCCTACCGAAGGCCTGGCACCGAAAATTGTGGAGTTGGTGGCCGCCTACCTGCAGACCCTGCGCGCGCGCGGACTGTCGGTGCTCCTGATTGAGCAAAAGCTCACCATTGCGATGCAAATCTCTGACCGTTGCCTGGTCATGGGCCACGGCAGCATCGTGTTTGATGGTAGCCCCAAGGCCCTGCGCGAGGACAATGCGGTGCGCAAAGAATGGCTGGAAGTCTAGTTTGGCAGTCTCAGCAGCGACAATTTTCCGGTCTGGCCAAAGGAAACCTCCTACAATTTAAAAAAAGAACGATCGTTCTATTTTTCGATTCCCATTTCCCCCTCTTCTTCGTTTCTTCATTTCAAGGATTGAAAGCATGACTGCCCACTACCAGGTCCACGGCGATATTGCCGTTATCACGCTAGACAACCCGCCGGTCAACGGTCTGGGCTTGTCCACTCGGCAAGGAATCGCCCAGGGCATGGAGCAGGCGCTGGCTGACGCTGCAGTGACCGCCGTCGTAATCACTGGCGCAGGCAAAGCTTTTTCAGGCGGCGCTGATATCCGCGAGTTTGGCTCCTCAAAGGCCATGCAAGAGCCCAACCTCGGCAGCGTCATCCAGTTGATTGAACAGTCGACCAAGCCCGTGGTCGCTGCTATTCATACCGTGGTGATGGGTGGCGGCCTTGAACTGGCGCTGGGCTGCCACTACCGCGTAGCCGTACCGGGCACCAGCGTTGCGCTGCCCGAAGTCAAGTTGGGGCTTCTGCCCGGCGCTGGCGGCACGCAGCGGCTGCCGCGCGTGCTGGGCGTTGAGCCCGCGCTCAATATGATCGTCAGCGGCGAGGCCATCAAGGCCGAAATGCTGGCCATGCTGCCTGGCCAAAAGCTGTTTGACAAGATTGCCGCTTCGCCGGCCACCTTGGCTGATGAGGCTTTTGCCTTTGCCCGCTCGGTAGCCGCCACGCGCCCCTTACCGCTGGTTCGCGACCTGCCATGCAAGCACCCGCAGGGCGACGCTTATTTCCAGTTCGTGCGCAATATGGTGGGCGCGGTAGCAAAGAACTTCCCCGCGCCGCTCAAATGTGTGGACGCCGTAGAAGCCGCTACCAAGAAGAAGTTCGATGCCGGCATGGCCACCGAGCGTGAGATTTTTATCAACCTGATGTGGACGCCTGAGAGCCGCGCCCTGCGCCACCTGTTTTTAGGCGAGCGCGCCGCATCCAAGATTCCAGATGTGCCCGCAGACACGCCGTTGCGCGACATCAAGAGCGTGGCCATCATTGGTGCGGGCACCATGGGCGGTGGCATTGCCATGAACTTCCTCAACGCCGGTATTCCCGTCAAGATGCTGGAGATGAAGCAAGAAGCGCTAGACCGTGGCGTGACCACCATGCGCGGCAACTACGAGTCCCAGGTCAATAAAGGCAAGCTCAAGCAAGCCAAATATGACGAGCGCATGGCGCTCTTGTCCACCACGCTGAGCTACGACGACCTGGGCGACGCCGACATAGTGATTGAGGCCGTGTTTGAAGAAATCGGTGTCAAGGAAGCGGTGTTCAAAGAACTCGACCGCGTGATGAACCCTGGCGCCATCTTGGCGTCCAACACATCCACCTTGGATCTGAACAAAATCGCGTCCTTTACCAAGCGTCCGCAAGACGTGGTGGGCCTGCACTTCTTCAGCCCGGCCAACG
>CAIPNE010000411.1 GCA_903866355.1 uncultured Gammaproteobacteria bacterium | reverse complement strand
GATTGAACATGCCTTGGTTCTGCGGCGCGTGCGGCGCCAGAAAAAACTGCAGCGAATAAAGCGCCGCCGAAGCGGTGTTGGCATAGGGGGAATTGATCGCGCCCTTCACCGTTTTATCGCTCCCGCTAAAATCCACGGTGATGTCGGATCCGCTCACGATGAGCTTCACCCGAATGTGGATAGGCTGCGCCGAAAAGCCGTCGGTATCGGCGTAGTCTTCACCGGCGTAGATGCCATCGGGAATGTCAGAGATGCTCTTGCGCACAATGCGCTCGGTGTACTCTTGAAGCTGTTTCATCGCAATTTTTAAGGTGGCCGTCCCGTACTTGGCGGCGGCACGCTGCATTTCCAAGGTGCCGGCGCGCAGACAGCCTACGTGGGCTTGTAAATCGCCTTTCACAAAATGCGGCGTGCGGGTGTTACACAATAAAATTTCTACGATGTCCTCGCGCATCACGCCGCGCTCGTAGACCTTCACCGGTGGTAAGCGCAGCCCTTCGCCGGCGATATGGGTACCCGCGAACGCCTGGCCTCCCGCCGCACCACCGCCCAAGTCCATCCAGTGCCCGCGACTGACCGCAAAACCCAGGAGATCACCCTCGACATAGATGGGCGACATAAAGGTCATGTCGTTGATGTGCGTGCCACCTTGGTAGGGATCGTTGACACACAGCACATCGCCTTCGTGGATATTGCTTAAACCATAGCGGGCGATGATGGCTTCGGCGCTGAATTTCATCGCGGCGAGATGGATAGGGCAATTCGCCGCCTGCGACAACAACTGGCAGTCGTAGTCGTAGATGGCGTTAGAAAAATCCACCATGTCAGCCAGAATTGGCGAGAACGATGCCCGTTGCAGCACCGTGGACATGCGGTCGCTGGCGTACTCAAAAATACTCCGCAGCACCTCAAAAGTGACCGGGTCGAGTTTGGTTTGGGCGACGGCCGCCCCGTGTACCTGAACTTTTTTATCCATCTGCCTGCTCCTCAGTCGTTGGCCGTCAGATTGCGGCTGATGTCGATAATGAGATTGCCGTAGGTATCTACCGTGGCGATCGCGTTGGGCGGCAACACGGCGCACGCGTGTTCGTATTCCACAATGCAGGGGCCACTTACCGTGACCGCCGGGGTTAATGCATGCCCGTCATACACTTTGCTGGCATGCCACTGCTGATTAAAATAAATGCTGCGCTCGCCCTTAATCGGCGTCTTACCGTTGCCGCCTACGTTCACGGCTGGCGGTGCGTCCATGCGCCCAATGGCGGTGACTCCCACCGACACAAACGCCGGCGCAAAATCACTCGAACTCACACCGTACTCGCGTTCGTGGTGGCGATGGAAATGCGCCACGATGTTCGGCACATCGGCGGCGCTCAACGACTCCGCAGGCATAGGTGTTTCCACTTCATAGCTCTGGCCGACATAACGCATCTGCGCGCTGCGCACGAGTTCTATGCGGTCACGGGTGACGCCGTCCGCCGCCAGCAGGCTCACGGCCTGCGCTTCGAGTGCCGTGTAGAGCTCATTCACCATGGCTAGGTCGGCCTGCGCCACCGAGGAGAAATAGAACGCTTCCAGATCGTGTCGCAGGTCCATCGCAGTGGCGCCGAAGGCCGAGGCCACACCGGCGTGTATCGGCATGATCACTTTGGGAATGTTCATCGATTCCGCCACGAAACACGCGTGCATCGCGCCCGCACCACCGAAGCTTGCGAGGATAAAATCTCGCGGATCACGGCCCCGCGACACCAGCACTTTTTTGACCGCCTGCGCCATGTTTTCGCAACCGATGCGAATCATGCCGTCGGCGGTTTCGATCCTCGACAGACCAATCTGGGCTGCCAGTTGATCCATCGCCGCAGCAGCAGCCGCATGGTCGAGGGTCATCTTGCCGCCCAGCGTGGGCTCAATGCGACCCAGCAGCAGATTTGCATCGGTGATGGTGGGCTCACGGCCACCCAGTCCATAGCAGGCAGGCCCAGGGCTGGAACCGGCGCTGCGCGGTCCCGCTCGTAGCGATCCGCCCTCGTCCATCCAGCCCACCGAGCCGCCGCCCGCGCCCACACTGTGAATATCGAGCATGGGGACGATGCAGGGAATTTCCCACTCAATTTCGTGGTCTCGCGTGATCAGACCTTTGCCGTTTTCCACGATGGAAACATCGAAACTGGTGCCGCCGACGTCCGTATGGATGATGTTGGGGAAACCGCACAACTGGCTTAGATAACCCGCATAGGCGACGCCGCCCGCCGGACCCGATTCGATGAGTTCCTCCGGGTGCTGCTTAGCGTATTCGAGCCCGGTGATACCGCCGCTGCTTTTGAGGATCAGCAGGGATCCGGTGCAACCCTCACTCCGCAGTGCCGCCTCTAGCCGCCGGAAATACACTTCCATCACCGGGATAGTCGCCGCCCGGATGGCGGTGGTGGTGAAGCGACCGTGTTCACGAAAAACCGGACGGGTTTCTGCCGAAAGCACGACGTAAGTATCCGGATTGAGCTCGCGAATGATGTCGCGCATTTCCCGCTCGTGCTGGTCGTTTTTGTAGGCATTAATAAATGCCACCGCGACCGATAGAATTTTGTGATCCCGAATCTTCTCCGCCACTGCATAGGCTTCAGCGCGCGGGAAAGCGCGCACAACCTGCCCCTGCACATCAATTCTCTCATTCACCGTATAGCGGTAGCGCCGTTTGATGATGGGTTTGGGCTTGACCTGATAGGGGTCGTAGAGCAGCTCGCGATGCTGGCGCCCAATCTCGATGGTGTCGCGAAAACCCTCGGTGGTCACCATCGCGGGATCGGGATAATTGCGTTCGATGAGTGCGTTAGTCGCCGTGGTCGTGCCGTGCATGACATGCGAGATTTCGGCAAACGGGATGCCCGCTTGACGAATGGCACTGATAACCCCCAGGGCGCGGTCCTGGCGGGTGGTCAGCACTTTGGCCGTGACTTGCGCGCGCGAGGCGTCATCCCATGCAAAAAGGTCCGTAAAGGTTCCGCCAACGTCGATTCCAACCCGCCACATAGGCCGTCTCCTGTTCCTGTTGTCTGACAAAATACCCTGCGAGTTCAGCCGCGTAGGCGCTGGAACTCGGGGTCGTAAAGCGGTGCGATCGACATCCGCGCGGCATAACGCTCGTTGCCCACTTCAATTTCATAGCGCCCGGCGTTCAGCCATTCATCACTGACGCCCTCGGCGTTTAGCACATAGCCCATGGCCACGCAGGCACCCAGCGTATGGCCAAACATGGCCGAAGTCGTGTAGCTATTACGCACGCCATCACGATAGATAGGCTCGTTGTGATACAGCATGGGCGTCGCATCTTCCAGTAAAAATTGTACCAAGCGCCGGGTGGGGAGTCCGGCGTCGCGTTGTCGTAACAGCGCCTCCCGGCCCACAAATCCGCCGGGCTTATTCCAGGCACAAGCAAAGGCCACCCCCGCTTCCAAGGGGGTGTCGTGGGAGCCAATGTCGTGCGCCCATTCGCGATAGGCTTTCTCGATGCGGAGCGAATTCAGCGTGTGATAGCCGCAGTGGCGCAAACCAAAGGCAGCACCGGCTTCAACCAAGGCCGTATACACCGGCACCGTAAAAGCGGTGGGGATATACAGTTCCCAGCCCAGTTCTCCGGCATAGCTTAAACGCTGAGCGAGGAGGGTCTGGTAGCCCAGTTGAATTTCTTGCGCCCCGCCGTACGGAAAGCGCTGGTTGGAGAAATCGT
>CAIPNE010000410.1 GCA_903866355.1 uncultured Gammaproteobacteria bacterium | reverse complement strand
CTGCCATTTCTAGTCTCCCGTTGCTTGGTTTGGTGAAGCGCGCACGCGCGTTTCACCACTACTTAATAGCACATTTCAAACCAGTGCACAGGGGAATTTTCCGCACCGCACGAGGGCGTGGCGAGCGCGTTTCGCACGCACTTTTTGAGCATGCGCAACCATGCTTTGATCACACCAAACGCGGGTTGGCGACAAGAGAAATCCCGGCGCGATCGATAGCGGAATTTCCGCATTCGTAAAACATGATGTTTTCCCTGCAGTAGAGAGTTATTTTCGCGCGCCAAGGAACGGCGGGCGATTGCGGCAGTAGCCGAAAAACGCCAGCACGCCGATGTCGACACGACGCCGGGATCATGTCATCACGTCACTATTGGGGAGCGCACATCGGCGGAACGAACGCGCTCCATCGAACATGTGAAAAGCCGATATCACAACTTTTCACTCTCGGCCGGAGCGGCGATCAAGGCCGCAGGATAGTGATGCCGATGCAGATTGCGCAGAAAAAAGCGCGCGCCATACCGAGCATCGCAATCAGTGGCGTCGCAAAAATCACAGCGGGAGGACACATTGGCGATTAGGGATGCGACATGCGCAAGCGTCGTGACGCCTCATGCACGCAGCGGCATCTTGCGGCGGCGCGTGCCCGTAGCAGCGAACAATGCGGCGGCCAGCGCGGGCGCGATAGTCGGGGTAGGCGGTTCTCCAGCACCACCGGGATCATGGTCGACCTGCATGATGTGCACGTCGATCACCGGCGGCACCTCGGTCATCCGCAAAATCCGGTAGTCGCCGAAGTTGCTCTGCTCGACGCGACCATCACGCGCGGTGATTTCCCCGAAGAGCGCGGCGCTCAACCCGAAAATCGCCGCGCCCTCTACCTGCTTGCGCACGCCTTCGGGATTGACCACACGACCGCAATCGATAGCGGTGTCGATGCGCACAACACGGGGCTCGCCCTCGCCGCTGTACGCGACCTCGACAACCGTCGCCACATAACTGTAAAAACTGTTATGCGCTGCAAACCCGCGAAAATGGCCCGCAGGCAGCGGATTTCCCCACCCGACCTGTGCGGCAAGATGCTCGATCACTCGTCGATAGCGCCCGGTATCCACGGTCAAACCGCTGAAATTGGCGAGTGCATCCGGCTCTTCGTTCGGTGCAGCGAACACCCGGTCCTCCCCGAGCAAGCGCAACCGATATGCCACGGGATCAGCATTCGCGGCGACCGCCATCTCGTCGATGAATCCGTTCAGGGCGAATGCATGCCAGAGATTGCACACTGACCGGAGCCAACCGATGCGTATAGGGACGCGCGCCTTGCAGGCCTCGATCAGGAGATTGTCCACGGCGAAGGGCATGTTGGTGAGCCCCATCCCGGTCTCCCATGGCCCCGGGTACTCGGCATCGCGCACGCTCATCCAGTCCATGGTTGGATAGGCCGTACGCATGCGCCAGCCCACCGGCAGCCCGTCGGGACCGACGCGCGCCTCGAAGCGGTGCAGGGACTCGGCGTGGAAGTAGCAATTATGGATGTCGTCCTCGCGGGTCCAGAACAATTTCACCGGAACGCCGGACTGGCGTGAGACCTCCACTGCCTCGAACACGAAATCGGCTTGTGATTTACGCCCGAAGGCACCACCGAGCAGCGTCACGTGCACCGTGACACGCGTCGGCGGCAGACCCAGCCATTTTGCGACGTTAAGCCGCACATCCTGCGGATTCTGTACCGGCGCCCAGATCTCGCAGCCGCCATCACGCACCCAGGCAACG
>CAIPNE010000409.1 GCA_903866355.1 uncultured Gammaproteobacteria bacterium | reverse complement strand
TTCCTCGCGCTCGCGCTGGTCTAGTTCTCCGTGCAGGAATAAAACCGAGAACTTTCGGGCCGTGAGTTCATCGGCCACACTGCGCACCACCTGCCGGGTATTACAAAAAATCACCGCTGACTCGGGTCGATAGGAAAGCAGTAGTGCCGTCACCGCCGCCAGTTTTTGCGCGGGTTCCACTTCAAAAAAAAGCTGCTCAATGAGCGCATCTTCCGGCTCAACGCTGAGGGTGACATCGAGCGCCGCCTGTTGCAGACCCCGACTGATAGCCCGAATAGCCGGGGGAATGGTGGCCGAAAACATCAGGGTTTGACGCGGCTTCGGCAGATGCTCCATGAGTTGCGCAATGGCCGGTGCAAACCCCATATCCAGCATCCGGTCGGCTTCATCGAGCACCAACACCGCTAACGCTTTCAGGGGCAGGGCGGCGTGCTCAATCAGCTCGAGCAAACGCCCCGGCGTGCCCACCACGATGTGCGGTTCGTGGGCCAGTGAGGCAAGGTGTGGACGCAGCGGCACACCGCCGCACAGTGTGAGGACCTTCACGTTGGGAATGAAACGCGCCAAGCGGCGAATCTCACGGCTGACCTGGTCCGCCAACTCGCGGGTAGGACACAGCACCAAGCCCTGCAGACGTACTTGAGTAGGGTCTAGTTTAGAGAGCAAGCCTAGCGCAAACGCCGCCGTCTTCCCGCTCCCAGTCTGGGCCTGTACCAACACGTCGCGGCCGGCCAAAATCGCCGGCAGCGCGGCGGCTTGCACCGGCGTCATTTGGGCATAATCCACTTCCGCGAGTGCTTGCGTCAGTGGGTCGATCAAATTTAAATCAGCAAAGTTATTCATCCCGACATGATCGCATTATTGTGGGCCTGAATAGCGAACCATATTTACTGGGTGAGCCACTATCCAGCGAGGAACTCCCACGATGAGCGCACGTTGTTTGCTTGCCTGCTGGTTGCTCCTGTGGTGCGCAATCCCCCGCAGTGGCAGCGCGGCTCCTCCGGCTATCCGGGTCTACGCTGCGGTCAGTCTCACCCAAGCTTTGCAGGAGATTGCGCAAGCCTACGAGGACCAAACCCACACCCCCGTGCGACTGGCGCTCGGCGGCACGCCCAGTCTGGCCGGGCAAATAGAAAACGGCGCACCGGCGGATGTCTTCATCGCGGCCGACCGCAAGTGGATGGATTATCTCGCCGCCAAGGGCTATCTAAAGGACGACAGTCGCCTTATCGCCGGCAACGCACTGGTGCTCATTGCCCCACGCACTCGACCCTTCACGGTGGAGTTGACGAAAAATTTCAGCCTAGCTCAGGCCTTCGAGGGCAAACTCTGTACCGCCAACGTGGACACCGTGCCGGCGGGCATTTACGCCAAGCAGGCACTGATTAGCCTAGGTTGGTGGACATCCATCGCGGCGCGCATCGTCAACAGCGCGGACGTACGCGCGGCCCTAACGTTCGTGGAACGTGGTGAATGTTCCGCCGGAATTGTCTACGCCACCGATGCAAAGATTTCCGAACGGGTCGCGGTGGTCATGGCGTTCCCCAGCAACACCCACGCGCCGATTGCTTATCCGGCCGCCGTTTTAAAGGGCACGGGGCCCGGTGGCCCAGCGTTTTTCGAGTATCTAAGCCGCCCGGGCGCACAGGCTATTTTTCAGCGTCATGGATTTTTACCGCCGCCTTGAGCACGCCGCGTGCCGGCGTTAAGCCCGCCCGCGCGTGGCGACGAACCGGCATCGCCATCCGGCACAGATGCGCTACCATCGGGCGGCGCTCCCTTGCCCATCTGCCTTGCGAAAATAGCTGCTATGAACGCCATACTCACTGGATATTGCCAACTCACGCCCGCGCAGGCTCGCCAGTGGCCTTAAAAAATTGGCTTGCCAGTGGCCGCCAGCTGGCACCAGAAATTGTCGAGGCCAACGGCGTGCGCTCCCTGCATTTGGGCGGCGGCGCTATCCAGAGTGCGTTGCGGCTTGCCGCCCCCGAGCAACTCGAACTTCAGTACACCCGCGCCATGATGGCCGCATTGCTGTTTAACGCGGCACCGCGCCGGGTGTTGATGATCGGTTTGGGCGGCGGTTCGATGGCGCGTTTTGTGTTAGCCGGCCTGCCCGAAACCCATTTCACGGCGGTGGAAATAAACCCCAGCGTGGTGGCCGCCGCACGCGCCTTGTTTGGTCTGCCGCACGACGACGAGCGGTTGGAGGTACGCGTGTGCGATGGTCTGGTGCACCTGGAAGCCCACCCCCGCACGGCGGATCTGCTACTGATGGATGCCTTCGAGAACCGTACGGCACCGTCGCACCTACGCAATGAACGAGCCTATACGGCGGCCTACGCAGCACTGCGCAACCATGGCATTTTGGCGCAGAATTTCATGGCAGAAGACCCCAGCTTAGAGAGTTGCCTCGCGCGCATGAGCGCCGCATTCGCCGGTCGCGTGCTGCTGCTACCCACGACCGATGGCAACAATGTGATTGGCTTTGCTTTGCGTACCCCGGCACACCACTGGCCCATTGAGCACCTCAAAACGCGCGCCGGTGACCTCGCGGTGCGTTATCTGCTGGATTTCCCTTCGCTCTTAAAAGATCTTTTGACCCACAACCGCTGTGCGAATGGTGACCTGCTGTTGGGCCCCCTCGACACCCCAGACACCCTCGGCGACCTCACGGTGTAAGTCGCTAGCGCCCGCTACCAGCGCTGCACCCTTACCGGCAACGAGGTGTAGCCATGAATGATGTTAGAACACACGCGTTGGGGTTCACCGACCACCTCGAGATGCCGAAAGCGCTTCAAAATTTCTTCCCAAGCGACCTGCAACTGGAGTTCAGCCAAGCGATACCCAACGCAGTGATGGGCCCCAAAACCAAACGACAAATGCCGCCGCGGCTGCGGCCGATCGATAATGAATTCTTCCGGGTCATCGATGTCGTCGGCATCACGATTGCCGGACAGATACCACAGCGCCACCCGGTCACCGGCGTTAATGGTGACGTCGCCCAAACGAAAATCTTCTAACGCCGTGCGCGCCATATGCGAAATAGGCGTCTGCCAACGGATAATCTCGGGCACCATGCTTTCCACCAACCGGGGATTGGCGCGCAACTTGGCGTATTGCGCTGGATAACGATGTAGCGCCAGCGCACCACCGGTGAGCGAGTTACGCGTGGTGTCGTTGCCGCCCACAATGAGATTGATGAGGTTGCCTAAAAACTCCTCGGGACGGAGATTTTTCGTGCCCTCGGCATGCACCATCAGCGAGAGCAAATCGGACGCCGCTGGACGCTTTAAACGCGCTTGCCAGAGTTCGGCAAACAGGCGGAAACAATCCTCTAACTCGCTGCGCCGCTCCTCCCAAGTAGCCACAATGCCAAAGCCGGGTTCGGTGACTGCCACATCCGACCAGCGCGTGAGCAGGCGCCGC
>CAIPNE010000408.1 GCA_903866355.1 uncultured Gammaproteobacteria bacterium | reverse complement strand
CGGCCGGCGCGGCGACGCGCCGGCAGCGTTTGGTGTCTTCCTTCGCAGCCCTGGAAGAACACGAATCCAGCTTGCGCGCGCAACTCGAAACGGGGCTCGCGAAATTGACCGGCGTCACAGTGCACTCCCGCGCGGCCCAACGCACCCCAACGACGCTGATTACTTTTGAGGGGTGCCCCGCAAGCCACGCTTACCAGTTCCTGGCCACCCACAAAGTGGCGGCACCGGCGAGCAATTTTTATGGTTTGGAGGCCTCGCGCAGGCTGGGACTTGGGGACGCCGGTGGCTTGCGAATGGGCCTAGCTCCCTACACCTCCACAGATGACATCGAGCGGCTGCTCACGGGCTTGGACGCATTCGTCAACAACTCACGGACAACGGGTTAAGCCCCATGCGGCATCCGTGTGCTTGCAACAACAACCTCAGCGCACCAGTCCCCGCCGTGGCATTCGCGAAAATGGCTGATTAGACCCGCTGATTCGCGGTCGCCGGACCCCGCTGGCGACCACACCTGCCCCGTTCATGCGGGGCTGGGCACGCTCGCAGTCGCGGCGGCGGAACACCCAAAACCGCCCTAGACTTCCATCCCCAACTCTTTGATTTTGCGGGTCAAGGTGTTGCGGCCCCAGCCCAGCAGACGCGCCGCATCGTGGCGACGACCCTGCGTCTTAGCCAGCGCCACACCGATCATCAGGCGCTCAAACTTGGGCACCGCCTCATCCAAAATGGGCGTGCTAGAAGACGCCACATGATGTTCAGCCCAGCGCCGTAGCGCGAGTTCCCAATCCGACCCTAGGCGTTCATAGGGCACCGCGTCAGTCGTTGCATCGCTCGTGAGTTCGCGCGGGAGATCGTGTACTTCGATCGTTTGTGACGGCGCCATGATGGTCACCCGGCGACAAACATTCTCAAGCTCGCGCACGTTACCCGGCCAAGCGTAGGCCCTAAAGGCTGCCAGCGCCGATGCTGACAAACGCTTGGTCTCCACCTCAAGCTCGCGCGCCGTGACCTGCAGAAAATGCGCGCTTAATTCGGGAATATCTTCAAGGCGGTCGCGCAGCGGCGGTAACTCAAGCCGGATCACGTTCAGACGGTGGAAAAGATCTTCTCGAAAACTGCCTTCGCGGACACTTTTTTCGAGTGCTTGATGGGTCGCGGCAATCACGCGCACATCGACATGCACCTGCTGGTGGCCACCCACTCGATAAAAATTCCCCTCGGCGAGTACTCGTAACAAACGGGTTTGGAGTTCAGCCGGCATATCGCCAATTTCATCGAGAAATAACGTGCCGCCGTCGGCCTGTTCGAAGCGCCCGATGCGTTGGCTGGTGGCGCCGGTAAAGGCCCCGCGCTCATGTCCAAATAATTCCGATTCCAGCAGTTCGCGCGGAATCGCCGCCGTATTCAAGGCGACGAAAGGTTTGCCGACGCGCGGCGAATGGCGATGCAGTGCGCACGCCACCAGTTCCTTACCGGTGCCGGATTCTCCGGTCAACAGCACGGTCATGTGGGTTTTGGAGAGTCGACCGATCGCCCGAAAAACCTCTTGCATGGCCGGCGCCACCCCAATAATGCCGGCCGTGGCGCGGGTCTGCGCCGTCGTCACGAGCGGCGGCAAAGCCGATTCTGCCGTCTTGGAAAGCGCGCGCAGCACGATCGCCACCGCATCATCAATATCAAAGGGCTTGGGCAGATATTCAAATGCCCCGCCCTGATACGCCGCGACGGCGCGTTCCAAATCGGCATAGGCAGTCATGACGATCACCGGCAGATTTGGATGGGAAATCTGGACCTGATCCAGTAAGGCCAAGCCATCGGTTCCTGGCATACGGATATCGGTCAGGATGACATCGGGCTGCGCGCGTTTCAGGCGTGCGAGCGCTTGGTCGGCGTTCTCAAAACTGGTCGTGGCCAGCTTGGCTTGCGAAAGTGCTTTTTCCAGCACCCAGCGGATCGCCCGATCGTCCTCAATAATCCAAATCTGGGGCGGGCTTTTCATGGGACGTTCCTTATGGGCAACCAGACGAAAAACACGGTGTGTCCGGGGACACTCGTGAAGTCGATCAGGCCACCTTGGCGATTAACCAGTGACTGGGCGATGGGGAGTCCTAAACCAGACCCCTCGGCGCGTCCAGAAACCATGGGGAAAAAAATACTCTCGGCGATGTCTGCGGGCACGCCCGGACCATCGTCGATAATTTCGATACGCGCCGCCAGCCGGTGCAACACCGTGCCAATGGTGAACTGACGATGCGCCCGGGTGCGCAGCGTCACGTTGCCACTGCGTGACTGCACCGATTGCATGGCGTTACGCGCCAAATTCAAAATGGCCTGCACCAGTAAGTCACGATCAGCGAAGAGTTCGGGGAGGCTAGGGTCGTAGTCACGATGTATCGTTACCCCCGGCAGGGCTTCCACTTCGAGAATCTGACGCACGTGTTCCAGCACCTCGTGAATGCTAAAAGTAGTCGGCCGCAACTGTCCGCGCGGCCCCAGCATGCGGTCCACCAGCGTGCGCAGACGGTCGGCTTCACCGATGATGATCTGCGTGTATTCTTTTTGATGCTCGTGCGTGAGTTCACGTTGTAACAATTGGGCAGCGCCGCGGATCCCGCCCAAGGGGTTTTTAACTTCATGCGCCAAACCGCGCATCAGCGTCGTGCTGATCTGGTTCTGCATGAGCTTATTTTCCTCCGCCTGAATCCGCTGCTGACGTTCTGTGCTCGTAATCTCCAAGATTAACGCTTGCACACGGCCTTGCTCGTTTAGACACGGCGACGTTGTGCAGTCCACTCGCAGCATCTCTTGATTGGGGCGCGCCAGCCAAAGATCGCGTTCGGTGAAAGATCGCTGACTTAGCACCGCCGCAGACACGCCCCGTAAAAACAGGTCGCTTTGGGGAAATAGCTTGGCTAGCGGCAGACCCCGCAGCTTGGCCACACTGGTCGCCACCAGGTTTTCTGCCGACGAATTGGCCTGCATCACGCATAGCTGGAGGTCAACCTGGAGCACCGCCGTGGTGAGCTGGTTAAGAACGGCGCCGGCTTCTTGCTCTTTAAACATGCGTTTTCTGCCGGTCATGTGCATTTTAGGTGCAGCTCAGCCGAACGACCCAGGGCGGCATGCCGCCACTAGAACCCCACGACCGGCCGCAAAGTGCGGGTGCGCGCCTCAAAAATAAGCACCCCAGTGTCGCTTTCTCGCGCCGCCGAATGCTTCGCAGGCAGCAAGAATTAGACCAATACTGTTCTAGCTAATGAGGGGAAGTCGGTGGTTTGACTATCGAGCGCCGATGCACATAGAAGCTGCTCGGCGAGGAGGTGCGCAACTGCTGGCCTTCGGCATTGAGAATGCGCGCCAACAGCACATGGGCGCCCCGCTCGACCACCGGTAGCGTGATGCGCACGCTGGTCCCGGGTTCCGCAACCGCTTTGCCGTCCAAGAAAAACTGTAGCCGATGGCCCAGCGCTGTCTGCAGCGCCGGGGTGAGTTCCGCCGCGACGGCTATTTCGGCTTGGTTGTATAGGGTGGCCTCTGCGGCGGGTTCAGAAATGTCCAAGCGCGTGTAGCTTGTGGCCACCACTGTGCCACCCACCGCAGGAGGTGGTGAGGGGTTAGAGCCTTTCAGGGGTGCTACCGTCGCGGGTGGCAAAATGTCGATGCGTTGGCTCGCCGTGCCGGGGTGGTCGGTAAACTCCACGCCGTTGCCGGAATCTGGGTTGCGGAAAACCTCGGTCGCCACGGCCCACGCGGGTAGCGCCAGCAGCAGAACCACTATCACCATGCGTTTCATCGCACCAAGCTTAGTCAGGCGCCGTTCAAGCTTCAACCGGCGGCGCCATAAAAAAACCCCCGCCGAGGCGGGGGTCCTAGCATCGCCGAGAAAAACTCTCGGCTAAACGCTGTAGTACATCTCAAACTCCAGCGGGTGCGGGGTCATGCGAATTCGCGTGACTTCCTGCATTTTGAGCTCGATATAGGCGTTGATGGTGTCATCGGTAAACACGCCACCGGCGGTCAAGAAGGCTCTATCGCGATCCAGACAATCCAGCGCCTGATCCAGCGAATGACACACGGTTGGAATATGGGAGGCTTCTTCAGGTTCCAGATCGTAGAGATCTTTGTCCATCGGCGCGCCCGGATCGATCTTGTTCTTAATGCCATCTAACCCAGCCATGAGCATGGCCACGAAGGCAAAGTACGGATTCGCGGTGGAATCCGGGAAACGCACTTCGATGCGGCGGCCTTTGGGGCTGGAAACCCACGGTATGCGAATCGACGCGGAACGATTTCGAGCCGAATACGCCAGCATGATGGGGGCTTCAAAGCCCGGCACCAGACGCTTGTAGCTGTTGGTGCTAGCGTTCGTGAACGCATTCAGCGCCCGCGCATGCTTGATGATGCCGCCGATGTAGTGCAGCGCGGTTTCGGACAGGCCACCATAGCCGTCGCCCGCAAAAAGATTCACGCCGCCTTTAAACAAAGACTGGTGGCAGTGCATGCCGTTACCGTTATCACCGACCAACGGTTTGGGCATGAAGGTCGCCGTCTTGCCAAAGCTATGGGCCACGTTGTGCACCACATATTTCAGCATTTGGAGGGAGTCTGCACGCTTGAGTAGGGTGTCGAAGCGGGTGCCAATTTCGCACTGACCGGCAGTTGCCACCTCGTGGTGATGGACTTCAACGGGTAGGCCCATCTGCTCGAGGACGTTGCACATGGCCGAGCGCAGGTCTTGGAGGGAATCGACTGGCGGCACCGGGAAATAGCCGCCCTTGATACCCGGACGATGGCCAGAGTTGCCGCCTTCCATGACCTTGCGGGAGCTCCAGTAGCCTTCTTCCGAATCGATTTCGTAGAAACCGCCGCGCATTTCTTGACCGTATCGAACGTCGTCAAAGACAAAAAACTCTGGTTCCGGGCCGAAATAGGCCGTATCCGCAATGCCCGACGCCTTGATGTAGGCCTCGGCTCGCTTGGCCAGCGAACGCGGATCACGCTCGTAACCCTGCCCAGTCGCCGGTTCAACGATGTCACAGCGGATGATCATCGTTTTGTCTTCAAAGAACGGATCTAGCACCGCCGTGCTCGCATCCGGCATGAGGATCATGTCGGACTCGTGAATACCTTTCCAACCGGCAATGGAGGAACCATCGAACATTTTTCCGTCTTCGAAGGTTTCGGCGTCCACTTGGTGGTAGGGCACGGTGACGTGCTGCTCCTTACCGCGGGTATCCGTAAACCGGAAGTCGACGTATTTGACCTCCTCCTCTTTGAGAGTCTTCAGAATGCTTTCAACTGACATGATTTCCTCCAGGCCATCACTTGCTTCGGTTCGGACCTTACTCGTTAACAAAAGGTGCACATCTAGGGCTGTTTGATGCGCACCGTGGGATTGCTCTACATCTCGCACTGCTCGTGGCGGCGGGGGACGTTTCTCTGCCAACCATCGGTTGGCGGTATTTACACGGCAGAAATCATGCCATGTCACCGGCGTTGCCGCCCGGCTCGATCGACCATCGAGCCCGCCCATATTACTGCACCATCAAAAGGCGGTCGTTACAAATTTCGGGCTCAGGGGGAGTCAGTGGGTAAGAGCTGCTCCTCCGCGAACAGCGCAGCCAACGTCTCGCGCGGGCGCGCCAAGTGTACTTTCTCGCCATCCACGACCAGTTCAGGCGGCCGAGGCCGGGCATTGTAATTGGATGCCATCACATGGCCATAGGCCCCAGCGCTCATGATCGACAAGAGCGCGTGGGTTTCCAACGGCAGGTGCCGCCCGGTGGCGAGAAAATCGGCGCTCTCACACACTGGCCCCACTAAGTCATATACGTGCGCGGTCAAGCTAGCGGGCGGCGTTTGCACGACTTCCACCGCGTGCCAAGCCTCATACAGCGCGGGTCTAATGAGTTCTGTCATGGCCGCATCGCAGATGGCGAAGCGCCGCGTGGGGGTGTCTTTGAGGTACTCAACCCGGGTCAACAACACGCCCGCAGGGCCGCAGATGGAGCGCCCCGGCTCGATACAAATTTCGTAGCGCTCCGGGATCGCACGACACAGGGCCGCCACATAATCCGCCACCGGGGGCGGGGTCTCGTCCTGATAGCGAATGCCCAGTCCACCGCCGGCGTCCACGTGGGCAATTTCAATGCCCTCTTGGGCCAGTTGGGCCACGAGCGCCATCACCCGCGCAAGGGCATCGATAAAGGGTGCAAGCGCCGTGATTTGGGAACCGATATGGCAAGCAATGCCGGCGACCTTCAGGTGAGAAAGACTCGCCGCGCGGCGGTACAGTGCCAGCGCTTCGGGCATCGGCACGCCGAACTTGTTGTCGGTGAGTCCCGTTGAAATATAGGGATGGGTTTGCGCGTCCACGTCTGGATTAACCCGAATCGCCACCCGCGCCACTTGGCTCAAACTGCCGGCGATGTCGTTTAAACGCTCCAGTTCAGCGGGCGACTCCACGTTAAAAACGCCGATTCCCGCAGCAATCGCCGCGCGCATTTCCGCGGCGGTCTTACCTACCCCAGAGAACACAATTCGTTCGGGCGCCCCACCCACCGCGAGTACCCGCGCCAATTCGCCGGCCGAGACGATGTCGAAACCCGAACCCAAACGGGCCAGGGTATCCAACACCGCGAGATTGGCATTGGCCTTCACCGCGTAGTGAATACGATGCCGACGCGCACCAAACGCTTGGTCATAGCTGTGCCAAGCGTCGTTGAGTGCGGCACGCGAATACACATAACAGGGTGTGCCGAAGCGCTCGGCAATCAGCCGCAGCGATGCCTGCTCCATGAACAGTTCGCCGTTCCGGCGTTCAATGTGGGGATAAATCATGGCGACTCAGGGCTGTTTTTTAGAGTGAAAAGTTCGGTGGTCAGCGTTGGTTTTGGCGGTCGTTTTAACGCGGTTGTGAGGCTGGATCGGGGCTCGGCAGCGAGAGCCCGCCTTTTTGCCCGCAAGCCGCCAATGCCGCGGTGAGCGCACACGCCAAACAGGCCGCCACGATACGCCGCCCGAAGGAGTGGGTTTTGCGCTTGCTTTCGTTAGGGGGTTCGTTCGACAATTCTGGCACCGTATTTTTTGGAGATTATTGCGTTCATGAGCAGCCAGCATATTGTGCACACCACCGACAGCTCATTTGCACAAGACGTGCTCGAGTCCACGAAACCCGTGCTGGTGGATTACTGGGCAGCATGGTGTGGCCCGTGCCGCGCAATTGCCCCCATTCTAGACGAGGTTTCCGCCGAATATCACGAGCAGCTCACGGTTGCCAAACTCGACGTCGATGCCAACCAAGCCACCACAGTGAAGTACAACATCCGAGGCATCCCCGCCCTGATGTTGTTCAAAGGCGGCGCGGTGGTTGCTACCCACGTCGGGCAGTTGACCAAATCGCAGCTCAAAGCCTTCATTGAAGGGCACCTGTAATCACAACGTTAAGGCGCCGCGTTACCACAACCCTATAACCGAGTCCTCGTGAGAGCCTAGACGGCTCAACTTGAGCATGCTACTTTCGGGCGGCATAAATCTGAAACGCCGTTCTGGGCGTTTCACGCTCACCTAAGCAAATTCACCTCCCGTCTGCGCGCCAGCCACCTTGCGCGCCACCAACTTGTGATTCCAAAACCACATGAATCTGACCGACCTGAAGCAGAAACCCGCCGCGGAACTGATTGCCCTCGCCGATGAACTTGGCTTGGAGGGCGTTGCGCGCTCCCGCAAGCAAGATGTCATCTTTGGCATTCTGAAAGCCCAGGCAAAAAAAGGCGAAGACATCTCCGGCGACGGCGTGCTGGAAATCCTTCAAGACGGATTTGGCTTCCTCCGCTCGGGAGACGGCTCGTACCTAGCCGGGCCAGACGACATTTACGTCTCGCCCAGCCAAATACGCCGATTCAATTTGCGTACTGGCGATACCATCTCCGGCAAAATTCGCCCCCCCAAAGAAGGCGAGCGCTACTTCGCGCTGCTAAAAGTGGGCGATATCAATTTTGAAGCGCCGGAAAACGCCAAAAACAAAGTCCTGTTCGAAAATCTCACCCCGCTGTTCCCCAATAAGCGGCTAAATCTCGAACTCGGCAACGGCAGCACCGAAGACCTCACACCACGGGTTATCGATTTGGTCGCGCCGATCGGCAAGGGTCAACGCGGTCTCATCATCTCGCCACCGAAGGCGGGTAAAACGATGATGCTGCAAAGCATTGCGCACTCGGTCGCCATCAATCACCCGGAGTGTTACCTCATTGTGCTGCTCATCGACGAGCGGCCAGAAGAAGTAACAGAAATGCAGCGTTCGGTGCGTGGCGAAGTCATCGCCAGCACCTTCGATGAACCGGCAAGCCGCCACGTTCAGGTCGCGGAAATGGTCATCGACAAGGCCAAACGACTGGTTGAACACAAGCGGGATGTTGTCATCCTGCTCGATTCCATCACCCGCCTCGCGCGCGCCTACAACACCGTGGTTCCGGCGTCGGGCAAGGTGCTTACCGGCGGCGTAGACGCCAACGCCTTACAACGCCCCAAACGTTTTTTCGGCGCGGCCCGTAACATCGAAGAAGGTGGCAGCCTGACCATCATGGCCACGGCGCTAGTGGATACCGGTTCGCGCATGGACGATGTGATCTACGAAGAGTTCAAGGGCACCGGCAATATGGAAGTGCACCTCGATCGCAAAATTGGCGAGAAGCGCATTTTCCCGGCGGTGAACATCAATCGCTCCGGCACGCGGCGCGAAGAACTGCTTACCCATCCGGAAGAACTTCAGAAAATGTGGATCCTGCGCAAGCTGCTCCATCCGATGGAAGAAGTTGCGGCGATGGAATTCCTGCTAGAGCGCTTGAAAGCGACTAAAAACAACAGCGATTTCTTCGATTCGATGAAGCGTTAAGAAAACCCCGCTGCCACAAGGCTGCCGTCACGGCGCTAGCCTTGTGGCGGCAGCCCAGCAGTTCAGCCTGGGGGCCAGCCCAAAGCCCGCCCCGCCAAGACATGAACATGCAGATGAAACACCGTCTGTCCCGCGCCCTCACCGTTATTAACTGCCAGCCGAAACGCCTCACCGTGGCCGTGGTTGCGCGCCAGTGTGGCGGCGGCCAACAGCAACCTGCCGAGCAACAGGGCGTCTGCCTCGGCCCCATCTACCAATCTAGGAATAACTTTGCGCGGCACCACTAGCGCGTGAAACGGCGCCTGTGGATTGATGTCGCGGAAGGCGATGCAATATTCGTCCTCGTACAGAATGTCGGCCGGGATTTCGCGTTCGATGATTCGGCTAAACAGCGTTTTTTCGCTCATGGGTGTCCCTCGTTTTCTCGCTCGGGTGCTCGTTTAATCCGCCGAGGTCGCGCGGCGGAGGTGGCTTTAAAATTGGGGAGGGCAGGCCTTAAGTGGGCGCCTGGCGCTCGACCCCACCGGGCTTAAACGGCTTAGGGTTTATCCCGCCGCGGCACAAACGCCGCCGCCTGTTCTTGGTAGACGATATCGCCGACGTGAGTGCCAAATTTCGCCCGCCGCCGGTCTTCAAAAAAAAGTCGCAGCGTGTGGGTAATCGTGGGAAAGGCCAATTGGTCCCACGGGATCTCGTCCTCGCGATACAGCGCGCACTCTAGGCTTTCCGTGCCAGGGCTAAAATCGAGGTTCAACAAACGCGCACGGAACATCAAGTAGACCTGGCTGGTGTGCGGAATGTTCATCAGCGTGTAGAGCTCGAGAATTTCGACCTCTGCGTTGGCTTCTTCCAACGTTTCTCGGGCTGCCGCCTCGTGCGTGGTTTCGGCGTTTTCCATAAACCCGGCGGGCAGGGTCCAGTAGCCATAACGGGGAGGGATCGCCCGTTTGCATAATAAAATTTGGTCCCCCCATTCCGGGATACTGCCCACGACAATTTTGGGGTTTTGATAAAAAACCTCGTTGCACTGACCGCACACATGCCGGGGTCGGTTATCACCTTCCGGAATCCGCCAGGGCAGCTCGCCAGCACCACATTGACTACAAAATTTCATTGCTTTACCTGCTGAGACGCCTCGAGCACGGCCGCAATTCCGGGCCAGATTGCATCCAAGATAATCGGCTGAGCCAGCGCCGTGGGGTGCAATCCGTCGGCTTGCAGCAGCGCTGGGTTAAGCGCCACGTCTTTAAGGAAGAAAGGGGTCAATGATACACCGGCATCTTGCCCCGGCAGATCATTAAACGCGCTCGCAAAACCGCTGGCATACGCCGGCCCATAGTTGGGTGGGAGCTGCATGGGCAACACCACTACCGCCGCACCAGCGTGGCGAATGGCTGCTACCAGCGTGCGCAAGTTAGCGCGCAGTGCCGCCAGCGGCAGGCCCCGCAAGCCATCGTTGGCCCCGAGTTCTAGCATGACCACGCGAGGCTCGTGTTCGCGCAGCAGCGCCGGGAGCCGCGCCACACCGCCGGCGGTGGTTTCACCGCTGACACTTGCATTGACGATGCGCTGCGGATAGCCCAGCCTTTCCAGCCGGGCTTGCAACAAGACCGGCCAAGCCTCTCCCGACCGCAAGCCATAACCCGCGCTCAAACTATCGCCCAACACCAGCAAAACCGGTGGGGGTGCCGCGAGCGTACTGTTACCACACGCTAACCACGCCAACAGCCCCAGCACGATGCCAAACGCCATTCTCATTGCCGAACACCTCACTAAATCATTCGTCAGCCCAAGTGGTCCACTGACCGTACTGGATGATATCAATTTCAAAATCCAACGCGGCGAGACCGTTGCGGTAGTGGGTACCTCGGGTTCCGGCAAATCGACACTGCTAGCCCTGCTGGCCGGCTTGGAGATTCCCAGCAGCGGGCGCTGCGTGCTAGCCGGGGAGGATCTCTCGCAGCTCGACGAAGACGCGCGGGCCCGCGTGCGCCGCGAAAAGGTAGGCTTTGTCTTTCAGCAGTTTCATTTGCTACCGGCGTTTTCCGCCTTGGAAAACGTGATGCTGCCACTGCAATTGGCGGGGGCCCACGACGCCCAAACACGCGCCCAAACCATCCTCAATACCGTGGGACTGGGTGACCGCTGGCACCACTACCCACGCCAATTATCAGGTGGCGAACAACAACGCGTCGCGCTGGCGCGGGCCTACTGTACCGCGCCAGCCCTGCTCTTGGCCGATGAGCCAACGGGTAATCTGGATGCCACCACGGCGTGCCAGGTGACGGATCTGCTGTTCGATCTCAATGCCCGGCAGGCCACCACCCTGGTGCTCATTACCCACGACGAGCGCTTGGCAGCACGCTGCGCCCGCACGCTGCGCTTGGCGGCGGGACGGCTCGTTGAATGATTGAGGGTGCCGGTCTGGCAACGTCCTCGCTTGCCACGTTGCGGCTCGCCGGACGTTTTTTCCGCTGCGACCTCCGCAGCGCTCAGTTTTTGGTGATCGGGCTGGCGGTGATCGTCGCAGTAGCCAGTATCACGGCCGTCAGCACCTTCACCGCCCGCGTACGCAGCGCGCTAGACGAACAATCTCACGCGCTGCTGGCGGCAGATCTGGCGGTAGTCTCCAGCGAGGTGCTGGCCCCCAGACTCACCGAACTTGCCCACACGCAGGGGCTACTCACCACCCGCTTTCTCGCGCTGCGAACCATGTTGAGCGCCGGTGAAAACCTGCAATTAAGCGAGTTAAAAGCGGTGGCTTCTGGCTACCCATTACGCGGCAATTTAGTGGTCAGGGACACGCTGGACGGCACGGACCACGTCGCCCTAGACCTACCCGCACCGGGCGAGGCTTGGGTCGATGCCCGTCTACCCGGCCTGCTCGGGGTGGCGCTTGGCGCCACCATCGGCATTGGCGAAGCCCGCTTCACTATCACGCGCTTGTTGATCCTAGAACCCGACCGCGCGGGGGAGTTTTTTGCGCTGGCGCCGCGCGTCCTCATCAATCTTGAATCACTCCCGGCAACCCGTCTGATTAGCCCCGGATCGCGGGTGCAACACAGCTTGTTGCTGGCCGGGCCACGCGCGGCACTCGCCGCGTTTCGCAACAAGGCAGCACTCGGCCACCAGGCCCGTTTTGTATCACCCGCCGATTCACGACCAGAAATCCGTGCCGCGCTCACCCATGCGGAACAATTTCTGGGTCTGGCAGCACTGACGGCCACCGCCCTGGCCGGCATTGCCATTCTGCTGGCCGCGCGCAGCTACGCCAGCGAACGCTTGGACACCGTTGCCCTCCTGCGAACATTTGGCGCCAGCCGCAGCCAAATCCTCCTCTTAGTGGTTGGCGAACTGGTGCTGTTGGCGATCACCGCCGCCGCAATCGGTGCAGCCTTAGGTTATGGCGCCCAAAACCTCCTGGCCACCGCGCTGCGGGGTTGGACCCAAGGCGTGCTGCCGCCGCCCGACTGGACTGGCGCGGCACGGGGATTTGTAGCCGGCGTCGTCGCGGTCGCTGGCTTTGGCTTGGCCCCACTCGTGGCGCTGCGCAATGTGCCTCCGGCGAGAATTCTGCGCCAAGATACCCAAGTCCCGGGCACGCGCCCGCTGCTGAGCGGGGTCTACGCGCTGGTTGCGATGGTGCTACTCGCACCTTGGGACAGCGGCGACTGGCACCTCACCGGTTGGGCCCTCGTTGGCTTCGGCGCGGTGTTGTGCTTGCTGGCGGGTGCCGGCTTCGGGCTGGTGGCACTGCTGGGCGCGGTGCGCGGTCAAGCAGGCATCGCTTGGCGTTCTGGCCTCGCCAATCTCGCGCGTCGAAAGCACCAAAGCGTGTGGCAAATTACCGCATTGGGGCTCGGGATCATGGCGCTGTTGCTGCTGAGTCTGCTCCGCAGTGACCTCCTAGTCCGTTGGCAAGAAACGCTGCCCGCGAACACTCCAGACCAGTTTTTGGTCAACATTCAGCCCGCGCAAGTGGTCGCACTAAAAGCCTTTTTGAGCCGCCATCAATTACCGGAGACTGCGCTCTACCCCATGGTTCGAGGGCGCTTGGTCGCGATCGGGGGGCGACCGGTTGGCCCTGACAACTATCCCGACCCGCGCGCAAAACGGCTGGTGGATCGCGAGTTCAATTTATCTTGGACCAACGAGGTGCGCGCCGACAATCGCGTTGTGGCGGGGCGTTTTTGGGGCGAGTCGGCTAGTCCGCAGTTCTCGGTTGAAGTGGAATTGGCGAAGCAACTGGGCATCAAAATTGGCGACGCGCTGCGTTTTAGCATTGCCGACCAAGCGATAGAAGCCAACGTCACCAGTCTGCGGGAAGTCGCATGGGACTCCATGCAAGTGAATTTTTTTGTCGTCTCCCCAGTCAGTTTGTTGGGGAGCCAACCGGCCACTTTTATCACGAGTTTCCGGCTCCCGCCGGCTCATCCAACCCTGCTGCGCGAACTCGTGGCCGAGTTTCCTAACATCACGGTTATCGATGTCGGCGCGGTGCTCACCCAAGTGCGCGGCATCATGTCGCGGGTGGTGGACGCCGTGCAGTTTGTGTTTCTTTTTACGCTCGCGGCCGGCGTTATTGTGCTGATCGCCGCACTCCGGGCAACCCAATCCGAACGCATTTACGACGCCATCATCCTCAAAACGCTGGGCGCACCACGCCGGCTCATCGCCTGCGCGGTGGCGATTGAATTCGCCGCGCTGGGGGCGTGTGCGGGACTCATTGGGGGGCTGGGCGCGGGCTTTGGCGGTTGGCTCATTGCGCGCAAAGTGCTGCATATCGACTACACCCTACAACCCGCGGTCATCGGCTGGGGAATGCTCGCCGGGCTGACGGGGATAGTGGCGGTGGGGCTGTATGCGGTGATTAGCGCGCTGCGCGAACCGGTTAGCAGCGCGTTGCGCAAACTCTAACGGGCGCTAGGTGCGCTGGTCGTCTGCCGCGGACCATGGCGGAGCGACGATGGCCAAAAACCTCAGTACCTCGCTGCCGCAATTTTCGATCCACTGCTCGGCACCGGCTGGGATGAGTGCGGTGTCGCCCGTGACGAGCCGCGAAGACAGTGCGTCGACGTGAAGTTCGCCCTCGCCGGCGACAATGAAATAAACTTCCGTTTGCGCCAAGCGATGTCGATAAGTGGCCGCTCCCACCGCAACTTCGGCCAGGGCGAGCGAGTACTCGAGATGGCAGTCCCCGTGCGCGGGGTGCAAAAGTTCGCGGAGGAGGCAGCCATCGTTGGCAATGAAGGCCGGCACTTGCGCGGCGTGTTTAATCAGCATGACATCGACCTCGACCATTAGGCCCCTGGGCCACAACGCGTGGCGCGGGTCGCCAAGACAGGAGCATATCGCAGATGGCGAACTATCGTGGCACCACCAATTTTGCGCATGAGTCAGCCACCCCGCTGGGCGTTTTATTGTGTAATTTGGGCACCCCGCAGGCACCGACGGCCAGCGCCGTACGCACTTATTTGGCAGAGTTTTTAGCCGACCCGCGCGTCATAGAACTGCCTCGCCTGCTATGGATGCCCATTCTCCACGGCGTGATTTTAAATATTCGCCCGCGCCGGTCAGCGCGGGCGTACGCGAAAATCTGGGGTGCTGAAGGCTCGCCGTTGATGGTCAATTCGCAGGCGCAACGCACCGCCCTCGCCGAACACTTGGAAGGTGTGGCCCCTGGCCAATTCAAAGTGGCCTTAGGCATGCGTTACGGTCAACCCTCCATCGCCAGCGCGCTGCGCGAATTGGCCGCGGCGAATGTTCGACACCTGCTCGTGTTACCGCTCTACCCCCAGTACTCGGCGCCCTCCACGGCTTCGGTGATGGATGCCGTGACTGCCGAATTACGCCAATGGCGTTGGGTGCCTAGCCTGCGCACGGTCATGGACTACCACACCGACGATGCCTACCTAGACGCGCTGGCCGCCAGCGTGCGGGAATTTCGCGCGCGCCACGGCAGCGGCGAGCGCTTGATGATTTCATTTCACGGCATTCCGCGGCGATATTTTTTGGCGGGCGATCCCTATTTTTGCCATTGTCAGGCAACGGCCCGCCTGCTCGCGCAGCGTCTGGGCTTAGGCCCCACAGAGTGGCTCATTACTTTTCAGTCGCGGTTTGGGCGCGAAAAGTGGCTAGAACCCTACACCGACATCACGCTCGGACAATTAGCGCGCGAAGGCGTGGGCACCATTGACGTCGTGTGTCCCGGCTTCGCCGCAGATTGTCTGGAAACCCTCGAGGAAATCGCCGTTCAATATCGCGAGTTGTTCGAGGCCGCTGGCGGCCGCGAGCTGCGCTATATCCCGGCGTTGAACGAGCGCGCGGATCACATCAAAGCGCTCGCCGGCCTAGTGGTGCGGCATACGCAGGGTTGGGATACCCAAAATAGCGCCGCAACCGGCGCCCGCGCCCGTGCGCAGGCACTCGGTGCCAATACTTAGGCCGTGACCTCCACGCCACGCCAAAAAGCCACATAGCCTTCGATGTGCTTGGCCTCGGCTTTGCATTCTGGGTAGTACCAACAGGCGTCGCGATTAACCGCGCCGTTGACCACCACATCGTAATAGCTGGCTTTACCTTTCCAGCCGCACACGGTGTGGGTGTCGCTGGGTTGAACGTAATCCTGATTGAGCGCGGCGGCGGGAAAATAGAGATTGCCCTCCACCACTTCGCAGTGATCCGACGCTGCGATGACCACCCCGTTCCAACGTGCCTGCGGCATAAAATTCTCCTCTAAGTTAACAATAGCCGCGCGCCGATTAGCACGCGGCGAATTCGCCCACGCAGGGTGGGCGGTGGTTTAGGCGAGTTCGCGCAAAGCGGTGGCCAACGCCGGGCGGGCTTGCACCGGCACCGCCTCAGCATAGCCATACCAGATAATACCCACGCTGAATTCCGTTTTGGGATCCGCCCCTAACGCGTCGAAGTAGGGTGCTGCCTGCGTCACTTTGCCGGTCGACCACTTGCTCCCAACGCCCGCCTCCCACAGCAGCAATAGTAAATTCTGCACAGCGCAACAGCACGCGGCATAGTCTTCACGCTCGCGGGCCGGGTCTTCGTTGCGCAGGCAGGTAACGGCCAACCACCCAGGCATGGCGCGCCAGCGCCGCAGCTTCGCGTTGGCGGCGTCTTCCCCACTTTTGCGGCGGACAATGTCCGCGTTAAGCAGGCTAATGTGCTCGGCGGTGGCGGGGCCCAGCCAATAAAAACGCCAGGGCTCGGTGCGGTGGTGATTAGGCGCCCAGCGCGCAGCATCCAAGGCGTTGAGAATCAACTCGCGCGGCGGCATCTCATTGGTGAATTCGTGGATCGTGCGGCGCGCCCGCACCAAGGCGCTGAGGGTGAGCGAACTCGCCTCGTGGATAGATTTATCTGACATAGAACGCCTCGCGCGCGGTGGTTCGGAAATATCGTTGCTTATGCTCCTAGCAGTGGCGACAATTGGGAAGCCCTATGAATTCTCGCACCCTGCCTGCACTCCTATTGTTGCTTGCTTACGCCCTACCGGCGCAAGCCGCTAGCGATGAGCGTGCCCGCTTTAAACTTGCCTATGCCGAGGCGCGGGTAGGCGGCCCGCGAGCCGCCGCACTGGCCCGCGGCTTAGAAAAATATTCGCTCTACCCCTATTTGCAGTTTGAGGCTTTGCGTCGGGACCTCGCGTCCTTACCGGTAGCGCCGGTCGAGGCTTTTCTACTAGCCCATCACGGCACCTACCTGGCGGCCAAACTGCGTGATGTCTGGCTGCGCGAATTGGGGCGACAACACCAGTGGGCGCTGTTTGACCATTTCTACCGAACCACCCCTGATGGGGATTTAGCCTGCATTTCACTGCGCGCAAAGCTGGAGCTAGGCTCCCTAAAACAGTTCAACAAGCTGGCAAAGTTGCTGTGGTTACAGCCGAAATCCCAATCTGCTGCCTGTGAGCCAGTCTTCACAAGACTCCATCAGCAAGGTCTCTTGCCCAACGCCCTGGTGCGCGAACGGGTGTGGCTGGCGCTGGGGGCCAATCGCCCGCAATTTGCCAGCTACTTGCTGCGCGCGTTCGCCCCTCCTGCCCGCGCCGCGTTGGTCTTACGGCTAGAGAAACACCCGGAGGACGCCGCGCAAATCCCCGAACTGCGCGCCGATTCCCGCGACAACCGCGCACTCATCGGTTACGCCATCACCCAATTGGCTGGCCACGACGCCGAGCGCGCCCGCGCGCTCTGGCTCAGCGTGCGCAAACACCACGCTTATTCGGCAGATGGTCGCGCCATCCTGCTGCGCACGATAGCGCTCGCGGGGGTCGCCCAAACCAAACCCAGCGCACTGGCGATGTTGGACGAAGTGCCGCGACACCTCGCAGACGCCGCGCTAGAACGCGCCAGCTTGCGAGTAGCGCTGGCCGCCCAAGATTGGGTTCGGCTCGAGCGCTGGACCACCAACACGCCGTTCACCCCGGCCAACCGCCTGCGTCTGTCTTACTGGCACGCCCGCGCACTGGCAGAGTTGGGGCGTCACGAACTGGCCAAGGTTGCTTTCGCCAAGGTAGCCAAAGAGCGCGACTATTACGGCTTTCTGGCGAGCGATCATCTGGGGGTCGCCTATTCACTGACCGACCATCCGATTGCCCCACTGCCCCGCGAAACTCGGGCGGTCAATGCGGTGCCCGGCATCGCGCACGCCTTGGAGTTTGAGCAACTCGGCCTGCACGATGAATCCGTGCGCGAGTGGCGCTGGACCCTGGACCAACTCTCGCGCCGCGAAGTCGAAGTAGCCGCGCGCCTCGCCTACGATTGGGGCTGGTTTGACCGGGCGATCGCTGCGCTAGGAAAAATTGAAGCCTATAACGATCTCACCGTGCGCTTCCCGCTGTTGTACAAGGACCAAGTGCTCGCCGCCGCAGACCAGCGCGACATGTCCCCAGCGCGCGTGTACAGCATCATTCGCGGGGAAAGCGCTTTCGTCGTCACCGCCCGATCGCCCGCTGGGGCTTTGGGTCTCATGCAGTTGATGCCCGCCACGGCCGCAGAAACGGCCCGCCGCACGGGAATGACCCTAAACGACCCCAGAGACATCCTCGCACCGGATAAAAACATCCTGTTGGGCAGCGCCTATCTGCGCCAAGTGATGGGCCAGTTCGAAAGCAATTTCGCGCTGGCAGCTGCCGCCTACAATGCTGGCCCGGGGCGGGTGAAATCGTGGTTGCCGAAGCGCAGTTGTGTGCCCGCCGATGTGTGGGTGGAAGCTATCCCCTTTGCCGAAACCGAAGCCTATGTCCGCCGCGCATTGTTCTACGCGGCCATTTATGAAAAACATCTCGGCATGAACATCAGCCGCCTGTCCAGCGAATTGACCGCCTTCACGCTAGCGGGTCAGGTAGACCATTGTTAAATACGACGTGCACGGGTTGCCGGTGCACGCGCAGGAGTAACTGACCATGGCGCAGAAATCTATTGCGGTCCTCGGTGGATCGGGTTTTGTTGGCCGCGTGTTGTGCGAGCAGCTGGTGCGTGCAGGTTTCACGGTGCGGGTGCTCACGCGCGCGCGCAACCACGCGCGAGAACTGTGGCACTTACCCGCTACCGAGTGCGTTGAGTGCGATGTCTATGCGCCAAACGAGCTCGCCGCGGCGTTGCGCGGCATGGACGCGGTGATCAATCTCGTTGGCATCCTGAATGAAAAAGGCGACCGTGGCACCGGCTTTCAGCGGGCCCACGTTGAACTCACCCAGTGCGTCATTGCCGCCTGTGCCTCGGCTGGCGTTAAGCGTTATTTGCACATGAGCGCACTTAACGCCGCAGCTGGCGCGCCGAGCCATTATTTACGTACCAAAGGCGAGGCCGAAAATCTGGTGCGGGCGGCCAGCGCGCTCCACAGCACTATTTTCCGTCCCTCGGTGATCTTCGGGCCCGGCGATGGTTTGTTTGTTCGTTTCGACCAACTCCTGAGTCTCGCCCCCGTCCTCCCGCTGGCGTGCGCGACAGCCCGCTTCCAGCCGGTATCTGTGGGCGATGTGGCGGCGGCGTTGCTCACGGCACTGGGTGATCCAGCGACCATTGGGCAGGACTACTCTCTGGGCGGTCCCGAGGTGATGACCCTCGCGGAGATTGTGCGCTACGGCTTACGCATCCGTGGCCGGCGGCGCCTCATCCTACCGCTGGGCAGTCGGTTATCGCGCGTGCTGGCCGAGATCATGGAGCATCTGCCCGGCAAACCGTTCTCGCGGGACAATCTGCGTTCTGCCGCGCTGGATAGCGTTCTGCCGCCGGGGGTTGATGGGCTAAAAACCTTACAAATTACCGCCACACCAGTCACCGCCATCGTCCCGGAGTGCCTCCTTGGGATGGGTGAACGCGCACGCTATGACGACCTGCGTCGGCGCGCGCATCGCTAAGTGGGTCGTTCCGGCAAACGTTAGTTAGCCCATGGATATTTATAAAGTTGGCGGGGTGGTTCGCGACCGCCTGCTGGGTCGCACTAGCGAAGACTGCGACTGGGTGGTGGTGGGCGCCAGTCCCGCGCAATTGCTGGCCTTAGGCTACCGCCAAGTCGGCCAAGATTTCCCCGT
>CAIPNE010000407.1 GCA_903866355.1 uncultured Gammaproteobacteria bacterium | reverse complement strand
GGTCTCATTGCGGTCGTCAAACGCGATTGCCCAACCTGTTTGCTGGTGGATCCGGTGCTGGTAGAAATTGAACGTGCGGGAAAGCCCTTGACCGTGTACGTGCAGGACGACCCCAGCTTTACGCAGGTGGCCGGCAGTGTTGACGATCGTGACTTGGCGCAGTCGTTTCGCTTAGGCATTGAAATTGTCCCAACCTTGATCGAGGTCGTGGCGGGGCAAGAGGTGCAGCGCACTATCGGCTGGGTGCGCAGCGAATGGGCCGCGCTAACGGGCTTGGCCACGCTCGGTGCCGATCTCCCCGCGCATCGGCCCGGCTGCGGCTCTAAATCGGTTGAGCCCGGCATCGCCGAACAACTGGCCGTGCGCTACGGCCATACCGGCATGACTGCGCGCCGGGTGAGTGTGCCGCCTCAGGAAGACGACATCGAGGTTTGCTTTGAGCGCGGTTGGAGCGATGGCTTGCCGGTGGTGCCGCCCAGCGAGACGCGGGTTTACCGCATGCTGCAAGGTACCTCTCGTGCGCCCAGTGAGGTGCTGGGTTTGGTGCCACCTAATCTGTCGCCCTGCACAATTGAGAAAGTCGCCATCAACGCGGTGATGGCCGGTTGTAAACCAGAATATCTGCCGGTCGTCATCGCCGCCGTGGAGGCCGCGCTCGACCCCGCATTTTGCTTACACGGGCTGCTTGCCACCACGTGGTTTTCCGGCCCCATGATCATTGTTAACGGCCCCATCCGTGAGCGCATCGGGATGAACTGGCAGGGCAACGTGTTGGGGCAGGGTAACCGCGCGAACGCTACCATTGGGCGAGCGCTGCAGCTCGTGGTGCGTAATGTGGGGGGCGGTCGGCCACGCGAGATCGACCAAGCCACGTTTGGCACACCCGCAAAATTGTCTTTTTGCTTCGCCGAAGACGAGGCCACCGCCTGGACCACGTTGGCGGAGGACCGTGGCTTTCGCCGTGACCAATCCAGCGTGACGCTGTTCAGCGCCGATGGACCCTTGGGCTGCGCTGATCAAAAATCCCGCACACCGCAGTCGCTCATCCACTCGCTTGCCGGCAGCCTGCGGGCCGTCACTCACGTGGAGATGGCTAACGCCGCCGATGCGGTCGTGGTGGTAGGGCCAGAACATGGCCGGGTGTTTGAGCAGGCGGGTTGGAACAAAGCGCAGGTGTTGGCGGCGCTGCACGCGGCGTTGCAGATACAGGGCCAAGATCTTGGTATGGGCACCGACGCCGCGGCCCCGGTAGCGCGCCCCAACACAGCTGGAACCCGCCCTAAATTTCGTCCTGAGGGCCTGACCTTGGTCCGCGCTGGCGGTCAAGCCGGACTTTTTTCCGCTATTATTCCTGGGTGGCTAATGAAGGGATCGCTAGGCACGGATCCCGTCAGCAAGGAGATTTTGATATGAATGCTGTTCTGCTCGATCCCACCGGGGAATGCGATCCGGTACAACGCTCACCGCTGGCGAAACCCGCGACCCTCGCGGGCCTCACCGTCGGCTTGCTCGATATTTCGAAAGCGCGCGGAGATGTGTTTCTTGATCGCCTAGACGAAATGTTCAAGGCCCGAGGCGTGGTCACGCGGCGCTACAAAAAACCGACTTTCGCGCGCCCCGCGCCCATTTCGCTGGTGCAAGAAATTGCCAGCCAGTGCGATGTGGTAGTGGAAGGCCTCGCCGACTGAGGTTCCTGCACGTCGTGCAGTTTGCATGACATCAGAGAACTCGACGGACGTGGTGTACCAGGAGGCTTCATCGCCTCAGAAGTTTTTCGCACAGCAGCGAGTGCCCAGAGTGAGGCGTTGGGTTTTTATCCCAACAGCCTGTTCGTCGCGCATCCCATCCAGGACCGTACAGACGACGAAATGCGCCAGCTCGCAGAGGATGCCTTTAGCGCGGTGTGCGCGATGATCAGCGCGCCGGCTTAAGCGGCTACCGCTGCGATCCAAATTCTGGTTTGGCGCGGCGCATCCGTTGGTGCTTGGGCTGTGCGTCAGCACCGGGCTCCACCACCCGCCAAAAATCTAAGGCGGTAGCTGCGGCCTGATGACGATTTCCGTTGGGCAGCAATGGGGTGAGGACGCCAGCACAAAGGCCACGGTGTCGGCGATATCTTCTGGGCGGATCATTCGCTGCGCACGTTTTTTCAGGCCGGCGGTGAGGGAGGTGTTGACGAAGCCGGGCATGATGCTGGAAACCTTGATGCCGAATTCGCGCACGTCTTCGAATAGGCTGGCGGTGAAGCCGTTTAGGGCATGCTTGCTCGCAGCATAGATGGCGTCGCCGCCGTTGCTGTGGCGGCCGCTGATGGAAGAAATATTGATCACCGCACCGTGTCGCCGCTCGACCATCTCGGGGAGCACGCTGCGGGTGAGGGTCATGACGGCCCAAAAATTAAGATCGAGAACCGCCCGCCAGGCGTCGAGGTCGGCGTGTTGTACGGCGCCGCGCTCAGCACTCCCGGCATTGTTAATCAACACACCGATGGGCCCGAAGTGGGCGCGCGCCGCAATCACCGCAGCGGTGATGTGGCTGCTAGCGCATAAATCGCCTGCTAGAAAACCCACTTTTACGCCGCTGATGGCACACTCGGCTGCCACGCAGGCCAAGGCATCTTCGTTGCGCCCGAGTAAAAATAACGCATAGCCTGCGGCGGCGAGTCGCAGCGCGATGGCCCGCCCAATGCCTTTGCCTGCGCCGGTTATCAAAGCCGTGTGCGTCATATCTGTCTCCGGTTGCGAACATTGCTGGGCACGGTACCTTCTGCCCTCACTCAGGTAGCCGCTGTGCCAAGTTTCCGGCCGCCAATATTTGCAGCTACACTCGGCTGTCGATGCAATTTAGGCGAAACCCAAAGGTAGCCGCAATGACTGATAACGCGCCCGCCCGGCAACTGGGCACAGACACGCTGGGATCTTTCAAATATCTCGACGCTACCGTGCGGCCTTCGCTATACCGCAATGGCGAGGTGCTGACCCGGCGTGATCCCGATGGCAGCGATGCTGGCACGCAAGGTGTGGTACTGACACCGAAGGCGATGGTGGTCCACGACGCGCGGCAGCTTGCGGCGGCGGCGCGCTGCACGCTCGAGAAAAATGGTTTCGAAGTGCTGCACCAGCCGCTGTCAGGATCGACTGTCGATTTTTTTGATCACGCGCAAGTGATCAACCAGTACTACGCGGACTGTGTTCGGGTGGTCGAGAAATTTACCGGTGCGCGCGCCTTTGCTTTTGATCACAACATTCGCTCGGCTGCCGGAAAACAGCGGCAACAGCGCATCCGCGGCGGTCAGCAGGTGCAAGGGCCGGCGCATGTCGTCCATGGGGATTACACCCTGGTTAGCGCCCCGGCAAGATTGCAAGACCTGACGCGCCCCCCCAGCGGCAACGATACACTGCTAGGTGTTCTGCCGGCGGGAGCAAGTCTTATTTCTTCGGCGCTGGCGGCCCGCGCCTGTGGGCCGGGCGGGCGTTTTGCACTGATTAACGTCTGGCGAAACATCGCCGCAGAACCGGTGGCCACGCACCCGCTCGCTTTGTGCGACGGCCAGAGCGTGGTGCCTGAAGACTTGGTGGTGTTTGAGATTCATTATCCTGATCGAATCGGTGAGAATTATTTCGCCCGTTACTCGCCTCAGCATCGCTGGTACTACTACCCGCAGATGACGGGTGAAGAGGCGCTGTTGATCAAGCAATGGGATTCTGCGGGCGCGCTGGCCAAATCAGGTGGGGTGCAAGGCGATGCCAGCGCCCCCGGCGGGCCGTGTACGTTTAGTTTCCACAGTGCTTTTGTCGACCCCACCACGGCGCTAGACGCGCCGGACCGTTGGAGTATCGAGGTGCGTTGTCTGGTGCTTTACCGTTAAAAGTGAGTGCGAGTCGCGCACTACGCATCAACCAAAGTAGGGCTTGCCCTCCCATCGCCCCAAGCGCTGATAGCGGCACGGCAATCACCCGCCGAGCTGCCTACGGACGGGTGGCCCCGCGTTAGCTGGCCGACGACGGCAGGTTCTGTGGG
>CAIPNE010000406.1 GCA_903866355.1 uncultured Gammaproteobacteria bacterium | reverse complement strand
GGGCACCGGCGCTAGCAGCCAGCGCTAAGATGGCGATAAGTGCTTCTCGGCGGCGCAGCACCGGGCCGCCGAGATTTTCCTCACACGACTGCACAACACAAACCTTTGAGGTATTCGCTTTCCGGAAAATTAAGCGCGATGGGGTGATCCGCGCCAGCGTTTAGGTGCATCACCACCCGCGCATCGACCTGCGCATCCAGCGCGGCGCCCGCCACGATTTTTTGAAACAGGTCTTGGTTGACGCCACCTGAGCAAGAAAAAGTAAACAATAGGCCACCGGGTTTTAGCAGTTTGAACGCCAATAGATTGATGTCTTTGTAACCGCGTGCCGCGCGTTCCGCGGTGGCACTGGTGGGGGCGAATTTGGGGGGATCGAGAATAATCACATCGTAGGAGCGGTCTTGATCGCGCAGTTTACGCAGGTGTTTAAAGACGTCTGCTTCGATAAATTCCACTTTTTCCGCGTCCAGTCCGTTTTGCACGAGATTGTGCTGCGCCAAGGCCAGCGCGTCGTGCGAAGAATCAATGGCCGTCACATGGCCCGCCCCGCCGGCGAGGGCGCTGGCGGTAAAGGCGCCGGTGTAGCAGAAGCAGTCCAGCACTTCTGGCACGTTGGCGCAGGCACGGACCCGCGCACGGTTGTCGCGTTGATCAAGGTAGAAGCCGGTTTTGTGGCCATTGATCGCATCGACCGTAAAGCGTAAGCCCTGCTCCTCTACCGTACCGGGCAGCACCGGCAGCGCGCCGTGCAACAGCGCGGTGTGATGGGGCAGGCCCTCGAGCTCCAGTACATCGGCATCAGAACGCTCATAAATTTGGGCGGCTCCCGTATGGGCCAAGAGCGATTCAATGATCGCGCTGCGCCAACGGGCGGCGCCGGCCGACAGGAGCTGCAGCACGAGTAAGTCCCCGTAACGGTCGCAGACGCAGCCAGGTAAGCCATCGGCCTCGCCGTGGAGGAGGCGCAGCGCCGTGACGTTCGGCATGAGGCGGTGCCGTAAGGCGACGGCCGCCTCGATTTTTTGGTCGATGAGTTGGGCGTTGATGGGCGTCGCCTCGTCCCAAGACCAAATTCGCACGCGAATCTGCGAAATAGGGCTGTAAGTACCCCAGCCTAAAAAAGTGCCGTCGGTGGCCGCGACGATTACCGCGCCACCGGCTTGTGGGTCGCCCTCGAGACGCGCAATGGCACCCGAAAACACCCAAGGATGACGGCGCAACAGCGAGCGGTCGCGCCCGGATTTCAGAATAATTCGAGGTGCATCGCCTAGCGGTGGACGGGGAGATTGGTTCATGGTGGGCCGCCGATTCAATTCATGGGTGGGCAGGATAGATTCCGCGTCCTCCGGTGGCCAGTAGTTTGGGCGAATTGCGTGCCACGCACCGGGCCTTCGGGGGTCTAGAACGCCGTTCTGGTGCCGTTGCCGGCGCGCCTTTTAGGGTTTCCACGGGTGATGCTGGGTGGCACATCGGGTGCCGGACCACCCGCACCGCTTAGGCGATGGCCATGCCGCGCTGACGCGTTATGCGCCCTTAGGTGAACAATTTTTTGACCAACTGGGCTTTATATTCGTAGTGGGGGAGGGCGTTCGGTGGCACCAGTTCAATCTCTGCGCGAAAAATCAGTTTCTCGCGCAGACGCGCTTCAATCGCCTGCTTAAGTTCTGCAGCGGCGGCGGTGGTCGGTGCGTGATGTTCCACTTTAATGTGCACTGGGGGTTCCCAACCGGCCGGCGGTGGCTGGAGTAGCTGAATCTCCAGAATGCCATTGGTCAGCGGCGCAAAGCTGGCGATCACATCGCGCACGGCGGAGGGATACACATTCACCCCACGCACGATCAACAAGTCGTCTGTGCGTCCGATGATGCGGATGCCAAAACCCGTGCGGCCGCAGGCGCATTCGGTGTGGGTCACGAGCACTTGGTCGCGGGTCCGAAAACGCAGCAGCGGCTGGCTTTCACGTTGCAGCGACGTACACACCAGTTCGCCCCGTACCCCCGCTTCAATCGCGAGCGAGACGCCGGTATCGGGATCGATAATCTCTGGATAAATGATCCCCTGCGCCGAAAAATGCATGCCGAGACGATGTTCGCATTCGGCCCACGCCATCGCACAATAATCGCCGTTCCCGGAGACTTCGACGAGCTGACAGCCAAAGGTGTCTTCGATCTGTTGGCGTACCCACGGAATGGATGCCCCCGGTTCACCCCCACCGAAAATAATTTTAAGCCCCAGCTGGCGCGGATCGATGTCACGTTGGGCCAGCGCCTGGGCGAAATGCAGCGGGTAAGACGAGGTACACAACAACGCGTTGGCGCCCGCAAAACGAAACGCATCCACTAAGCGATCGGTCATATTCACGCCCACCGGGATGCAGGTACCCACGGTCTCGAAGGCGTCTGCATAAGAGGCTGCCACCACGAACGGCGACACCACCACCGGCACCACGTGTTCGGGGCGCAGACCCGCGCACCAAAACGAGCGGATTGCCGCTTCGCGCCAGGTGGCGATGTCGCGCGTGGTAAGGCCGATATAGGTTGGCCGGCCGGTGGTGCCGCTGGTGGAATACAAGCGTCGCACCTCGCTGGGTGCGCAGGCCAGATGCTCGCCATAGGGCGGGATGGCCAATTGGCTTTCGCGCAGTTCGCTTTTTTCGGTGAAGGGGAGTTCGCTCAAGGCCTCAAGGCTGGCCAGGCTGCGACCCAGCCTGCCCGCTGCCGCAAGCTTGCGTTGGTAGAACGTTGAACGCGCGCTCACATAAGCCAGTTGGTGCTGGAGTTGTGCCAAGGTTTCGCGGGCGAGTGTCGCCGGCGCAATGGTCTCAGCCGCGGGGTTCCAATAGGGTCGTGCGTTCATAGGCGCTCTTTTAGTGACTCGCGAGGATCGAAACCCACGTGCGCAAAGTCTCAATGCTAGCGTTAGCCGGGACTTCGGCGGCCGTGGTAATAAGTCCCGTCGCCACTCGCTCGACACGCGTGCCGCCGCCGCATGCCCATCCGCCGCTGCATGCGGAACTGTAGCGGCGTGCAGAAAAGCCCGTCAGTCGCCATCGGCATCGTGCTCGCGCGCATGCGCCAGAAGGACGACGAGTGGCGGAAGGCCCGCAAGGACATGAACAAGATCTGGCGTGAGGTATGGCGGCGCGCACGACGGGCGCCGCTCTCGCTTGTGCGTGTCGCAAGAGGCGCGCGAAAGCACAACTCTCGGCGTCGCCGGTGCCGTGTACGGTGCATGCTGCGCGCCGGTGCTGCGGCCTCAGGGACAGACACGTGGGCCGCCAGGTGTACGAGCGCAACTTCCAGAAGTCGCTCGACCACCGCTCGTTCTATTTCAAGCAGACGGACAAGAAGGCGCTGTCGACAAAGTCGCTCCTGACCGAGATCAAGCAGGTGGCCGAGCTGCTGGAGCTGAACAAGCAAGACGGGCCGTGCGCGATGAGCTTCGATCTTTCTTGCGAAGCCGTCCATCTAGACATCTACAACATGGTGCTAGCGGCGATCGAGCAGACCCCCGCCGACCTTGAGAAGGCGCAGCTCGTCG
>CAIPNE010000405.1 GCA_903866355.1 uncultured Gammaproteobacteria bacterium | reverse complement strand
GTAGTGAATCGAAACCCTGCCGTTGGTGGAAAGATTCCTCGCGACAGATTCGCACCATCGCGCGCGCATACGGGCCGTAGGAACAACGGCACAACGGCACTTGGTTCATGATCGCCGCGCCATCCACCAACCAGCCCACCACGCCAATATCCGCCCAAGTTAGGGTGGGATAATTAAAAATTGACGAATATTTAGCTTTCCCACTGTGCAGCGCCGCCTGCAGTTCGTCGCGAGAAACCCCCAGCGTTTCGGCCGCCGCATACAGATAGAGCCCGTGCCCGCCCTCGTCCTGAATTTTGGCCAGCAAGATAGTTTTACGCTTTAGGCTAGGCGCCCGCGTGACCCAGTTACCTTCAGGCAGCATGCCGACGATTTCAGAGTGGGCGTGCTGGCTAATCTGCCTGACCAAGGTTTTGCGATACGCCGACGGCATCCAATCCTTGGCTTCGACGATGTCCCCGCTCCCCGTGCGCTCATTAAACGCCGCACTACGGGTTTGCTCATCGAGCGAGGCGGCCGCGGGGTCTAGGACGACCTCGGCGGGCGACGGAATATCCAGTGACTGGGTGTACATGCGGTCTCCTTGCCTACCGTACTAGGCGTTTTAATCTGGTACTCGTCGATCAAAGACCCGACGCGCCTTACCTAGCGTCACGCGCTCCAGTGCAAAAGGGTCGCGCACTTCGATCAACGCCGAAACCCCGATGAGCGTTTTGGCTTGGTGGGCCACTTCACGCGCGAGTTCGGCCCGCCGAGGGGCCGCGGAATCATCGCGCAATTCCACCTCGATCAGCAGACGGTCGAGGTGCCCATCCTTGTCCACATGAATCACATAGTGCGGCGACAGGCCGGGAATCGCGCAAACAATTTCTTCAATCTGCGTGGGGAACAGATTAACCCCACGAATAATCAGCATGTCGTCCGAACGCCCCGTGATTTTATCGATGCGTCGCATATTGCGCGCCGTGGGCGGCAGGAGGCGCGTGAGGTCGCGCGTGCGGTAGCGAATCAGGGGCAGTGCTTGCTTGGTGAGAGTGGTAATCACCAGCTCGCCTAGCTCGCCATCCGGCAACACCTCACCACTCACGGGGTCGATGATTTCCGGATAGAAATGATCTTCCCAGATAACCGCGCCGTCTTTGGTTTCGATGCACTCGCAGGCAACCCCCGGGCCCATGATTTCCGACAGGCCAAAAATATCGATCGCGTCCATGTCGGTGCGGGTTTCAATTTCGCGGCGCATCGCCTCGGTCCACGGCTCGGCGCCAAACACCCCCAGCTGCAGGGAGGTCTGGCGCGGATCGATACCGGCCTGCGCCATGGCGTCGATCAGGGTGAGCATATAAGAGGGCGTGACGAGGATGAGGTCAGGCCGGAAGTCGGTGATGAGTTGGATTTGTTTTTCGGTCTGGCCACCCGACATCGGCACCACCGAACAGCCCAAACGTTCGGCGCCGTAATGCGCGCCCAAGCCCCCCGTGAACAAGCCGTAGCCGTAAGCCACGTGCGCAATATCCCCGGCCCGCGCACCCGCGGCGTGGAGGGATCGCGCCATGAGATTGGCCCAAGTATCGATGTCCTGCGCCGTATAACCCACCACGGTAGGTTTGCCAGTCGTGCCGGAAGAGGCATGCAGGCGCACAACTTGTTCGCGGGGCACGGCGAATAAACCAAACGGATAGTGGGCTCGCAGATCGGCTTTGACGGTAAAGGGAAAGCGGGCCAAGTCGCTCGGCGTGCGCAGATCGTCCGGATGCACGCCGTGCGCCGCAAAAGCCTGCTGGTAGTGCGGGACGTTGGCGGCGACGCTCTGGAGAGTGGTTTTGAGGCGCGCCAGCTGCAGCGCACGGATTTCATCCGTACTGGCTATTTCAATGGCTTCACGCGGGCCATGCCGCGTGCGGCTTACACCCATCGCAGGATCCTCGTGTTCACAGGGTTGCCACCTGTTTGCCCTTTATCGTATAGGAGCGGCCCCGTACCAACGCCACCAGCACGCCGTGTTGATTACGCACCGTCACATCACACACGCCCAAGCGGCTGGCGCGCGATTGCACTTGGGCTTCGGCACGCAGCGTATCGCCCAGCGCCACGGGTTTCAGAAATTCGACATCAAGCCCCGTGGCGAGCGTCATTTGGTTGTTGCTGTTGCAGGCAAAAGCAAAGGCCGTGTCGGCGAGGGTCACGATAAAGCCCCCGTGACACAGGTCAAAACCGTTGAGCATATCCGGGCGGATGGTCATGGTGGCAAGGGCATAATCGGGCGCAATGACGGGGATAAGAATGCCCAGCCCGATACTGGCAGCATCCTTGGCGTACATCGCAGCACGGGCCTGCTCGGCCAGTGTTTGTGCGGGGTTAGTGCTGGTAGTCATGACAATATCGTTGGCAAATGAGTGCTTTAAGTATGGTGTTGGTGCAGCACGTCCGGCAAGTACACGGCGCGTAATCTCACACCGACAGCGCGTGTTCATCCATTGCGGCGAGTTGTTCCCGCAGCGCCAAAACGTGGTCCTGCCAATAGCGTTGGGTATTGAACCAAGGGAAATGCAGCGGGAAGGCGGGGTCGGCCCAACGCCGCGCTAACCACGCCACATAATGCAAAATTCGCAGCGTGCGTAGCGCCTCAATGAGCGCCAGTTCACCGTGATCAAATTCGCGAAATTCTTCGTAGCCCGCTAGCAACAGCGTCAGTTGGCGGGTCATATCGGCGCGGTCGCCAGACAGCAACAGCCATAAATCTTGCACCGCGGGTCCCTGCATGCAGTCATCGAGATCGACAAAATGTGGGCCGGCACTCGTCCATAAAATATTGCCGTGATGGCAATCGCCGTGCAGTCGAATGCCACGCACCGGCCCGATGGCATCAAAAGTAGCGGCGACCTGCGCCAGCGCCGCCTGCGCCACGCTGGTATACGCGGGCCGCAGCTCAGCGGGGAGAAAGTTGCCCTCCAGCACGAAGCGCACGGATTCGTCGCCTAGCCGAGCCTGCGTCAGCGCGGCACGGTGAGTAAAGCGTGCCACCCCGCCCCGCGCATGAATACGCCCCAAAAAACGCCCGATCCAGCGCAGGGTGTCGGGATCATCGAGTTCCGGTGCCCGGCCCGGGCGATTGGGAAACAACGCATAGCGCAAATCTGCATCGAGCTGCAGCGTGTGCCCAGCCACTCGCATCGGCGGCACGACGGGGAGTTCGGCATCGGCTAGTTCTTGGGCGAAAGCGTGTTCCTCGAGAATCGCCTCATTGGTCCAACGTGCGGCACGATAGAACTTTGCGATCAGCGTCGAACCATCTTCGAGCCCGACCCGATACACCCGGTTCTCATAGCTATTGAGCGCCAGCAAGCGGCCGTTACTGACAAAACCCAAGCCCTCTACGGCGTCCAAAATACGTTCCGGCGTGAGCGTGGCAAACGGTGTGTCACCCGGATTGACCGGCAACTCCGGTGGCGGTTCGGGCAGCGCAACGTTGCCGGAGATAGGACGCTGGCGAGCCATCAGCGTGGGCGCGGGGCAATCATCGGAAGCGACGGCGGCGCGGCGCGTAGTCCGGGCGCTGCCAATCAAGCGCGCGCTGCCATAAACCCGCCCGCCACTGGGTGACCACGAATAACAGCACCCACAGGGATAACAAACCACTCGCCAAACGCTCGTAGAGTCCCGGCTGATCGGGACTCGCCACCATCATCACCAACAGCACGATGCCCCAGGTGGCGCAACCAAAGCTCACCACGGAAATGGCCTTGAGCGCTGGATAACGGTTAGCGGCCACGCCCCAACTGGTCGCCGCCAAGATCAACAGGCCAACGCTCGCGCGCTCGGCCCATGAGTGGATGAGCTGGGCCGCCGACGCCTGAAACACCGGGCAGCCCACATCACACGGATAAAGGCCCGCGCCCAGCCGGGCAGCGCCAGCCAACAGCAACAGCACGCTACCGAGTAACGCGGCGCGGTCGTGGCGACACCGCGTTGCGATGTATAAACCACAGACCATCGTCAGAACGCCCGAAAGGCCAAAACCTAGCCCCCGCACGGCTAG
>CAIPNE010000404.1 GCA_903866355.1 uncultured Gammaproteobacteria bacterium | reverse complement strand
GTCTTTGTCATCGTCCGCGTTGTAGAAAATGAGCAGCTTGGTGCCGCTGACATCGGTAGGGTCTTCGGCTGTGAGCGAAATGGCGCTGTACACGTTATAGGTGTTCTTGGGCAACTCGGGCACGGGGTCAACCACGTGCCGATACTTGAAGCGCATGGCGGAGGCCTTAAAAGTGAGCGTGCGTTCCAGCGTTTGGCTGCGCATCTCCCGATAACCCCAGTACATTTCCGGAATCTCACCGCTGTCGCCCGCAAACGCGTAGCGCATATTCCACGCTAGTTTATCGCCGGCGCGGGGGTCGTCCACGCTGAGTTCACCCGAGAACGGGCGCCCAGCGGTGTAATTGAGCAAGGCACCCGCGCCCTCGCCCATTTGCGCCTGCCCAGCATAGCGCTCGGTGGCCGCCACAAAATTAGGATGGGGGTCAAACGACAGCGGCTCGCCTACCGGGATTGTTAGCCAGTCCTTAGCCACTAAGTCCGCGATATCGGGATCCAGTAATTGCCGATACTGCGCCACGTTAGCGGCATCGATAACCGTGCCCGGGGGCGGCGACATCTCCTGAATTTGCGTCAGGTCGATGGCAAACTCGCCCGCGCACACCTGCCCCATCCCCAGCAGGCCAGTCAGCACCAACGCCATGGTCGGCATTAGCTGGGTGCGAGGCGTCTCCAAAAACTTAAAGCTGTTCATTGTCACAAATGCTTTCCTAATTGTGTGTGCACTTTGCCCGGCACCTTAGACCTGCCAAAGCAGTTATCTAGGTCTCGACGCGCTCAACGTAGTGCTGGTAGCGAACCCGCACAATAGCCCACGCGGCCATGCCGCGGATGCCCGCATCCTCGTCGGTGAGGAACGCCGCCACCCGGGCTAACGCTGCATCATCCCGCCGTTGACCAATCAGCCAGAGCGTCTGCATGCGCACATCGGCCTCTTTATGGGCCAAGCCCCACGCGTAAACGCTGGTCGCGTCGGCATTAATATAACCCCAACTTTCCAGCAGCCTAGTGGCCGCATCGCCCTCCAGCCGGCAGCACTTAAATAAGGTCGTGGTTATCTGCAAAGCCAGCGGGCCCGGCAGGCGTTTTAGGGCACCTGCCATCACCGAAGCTTGCAATGGCTTGCCATACGCAACGGTGTGGATAATTTTACCCGGCGCGTCAGCATCGCCCAGTGCGGCACTGCTGGCCAACGCGGCCAAGGCCACGCGCTGGTCATCTTCTTTGGTGAGCACCAGGAGTGCGGCGCGCGATTCCTTGGTTTTTACCAGCCCCAAAGCCACCGCAGCCACTTCACGCGTATCCGCGTTAGCAGATTTTGCCGCCTGTAAAAAATCCGCCGCCAAATCTTTTTGGCCATCCACCAACAGCACGTATTTGCCGTAGGCGCGAATAGCGTTGCTGGTGTCAGGTGAGGCCACGAGTTGCTGCACGGCGACATCCTGCCCCGAGCCCGGGGCCCGTGCTAACGCCTGCAAGGCATGCTTTTTGACAAAGTCGCTTTGTTCGCGGAGTGCCTTGGTGAGCAATTCACCCATACCCTCGCGGGGAACAGAGGCCAGCGATTCCGCCATCAAACCCAACACCACGGGGTCGCGCTCGGCCGTTTTAAACAACACATCACTGCTGTTGGGGTGCACCCCGGTGAGCAGCGTATCAATGGCCGAACGCTGCACCACGGTGTCGTCCACCGACAGGCATTTTTCCAGCAGGGTTAAAGCCTGCTTATCGCCAAGGTCGGTCAAGGCACCCGCCGCCAGAATACGGTCGTAAATATCCGGCGAATTCATCATGGTTTTCGCCACTTTTACCGCCGCATAAAGCGCCTCATCCTGAGCCGCCGCTAGGGCCGGCGCGCTGCAGAAAAACGTCAGGGCGAACAGGCTGGACATAAAACTAACACGCATATCATCACTCCACTGCGGCACGGGTGCTGCGTCCCGTTAAGGGGTAATCGGACTCAAAAAAAACGGGCCGCAAAGCGGCCCGTTTATTAAACGCTGCGCCGGCGAACCGGCGCAACAGGCTCTAGCGGCCTTCAGTCAGATAGTTAACGTCTAGGAGCTTCTTAACCTTGTCCAGATCGGTTGCGGGGACAGCGATGCCACGAGTCGGCACCAGCGTTCCACGCGAGTTCTGGAGGTCGATTACGTTAATACTCTGGAACAGACCAAACTTGGTACCCGCTGGGGTAGGCAGGGCCTTCCAATCGGTAACCTGAGCCTGAGCCTGCGGGTCCTCGGTCCACAGTTTCGACAACTGCCACACTTTCCACAGCTGGCCAGCTTTGTCGAACGCATTCGCGTAGTAGCACTCACCCGACTGACGGTCGATGTGGATGTACTTCATGGAATACGGGTGGTTAGAACGCTTCGGGGTCTGCTTCATGACGTCCACTTGGCGCAACGCCCAGTCGTCTTTCATCGCCCAACCGTTAGGACCGTAGAACATCGCATTGGTGTTACGCGAACGGGCAACGGCGAGTTCCTTAACGGTACCCACGTATTCCCAGTCGTGCTCCAACGGGCGGCCATTAAAGCCGTAGAAGTCTTCCAAGGTGTGGTCCGTGCCCAAGAGGGAGTCGGACTTCACTTCTACAGAAATACGGCGAACGCGGCGCAGGCTGGGGATATAGGCCCACGAGTCGTCGCCTTTACGCGGGTCGTCGTAACGCAGAATGAGGAACGCCGTACCGGCGATGTCAAACGGCGAGGTAAAACCTGTGTATTCGCGGAACTCGGTGCCCTTGGCAAAGCCTTCACCATTGTTCACTTTGTAGCCGCTTTCCGGCAGGTCAGAGCGATGCGAGAACATGACGCGGCGGTAAGGGCCGGTCAGCGCGCGCTCGAAAGAGCCACCGCCTTCGTAGAAGGGCGCGTATTTGGCGTTCTGCTCGGTCATGATTTCGTGCTTGCTGTGCTCGCCGCCTTTGCGGACCCACACCCAATGCACTTCATTTACCGACAAACCAGAATACTGCCAGCGGAAGTTCCAGTTCCAAACCATTTTGGAGCCGTCTTCTTTGCTGCCCGGCGTAAAGGTAGCCGGGTCGAACGGGCGACCAGCGGTGTAGTTTTCCAGCGCGCCGTCGGCGGCGATGGTGGCTGTACCTTTAAACTTCTCGGTGGCGGCCGTGTAGGCCTCGTTGGGGGTCAGATCGCCGGCATCTTTGATCTTGACTTCCATGCCTTCGAAGATCTGCACTTCCTGATATTCCACCGGCGTAAAAGGCTTGATGAGGTCGGCCTTCTCGAAGGTGATGGTGTCGCCGTCTACGAACTGCGGCTGGGCCGTAGCGTTAGCCTTCATCCACGCGAGGTGGTCTTCTGGCGTGTAGGCGGTGGCAACCAGCGGCTGTACGGCGAAGGCCGCTAGCAGCGCTAGTCGAATTGAATTTCTCATTTAAAAGCTCCTCATTCTTTTGTAATCATTGAGTTCCCCGTAGCACCCGCTTGGTTCAAGCAGATGCTACGGGAATGACACTTTTCGTGTCTTTTCTAGAGCGTGCTCAGAACTGGTACTTCAGCTGGAAGAAGAGCTCGTCGTTGTCACGCATGGAGCCTAAGCCCTCGTGCGCCAAGCCGAGCGGGCCTTCCTGGTAGGGGTGCCGACGAACCCACGCGCTGCCGTCGCTGGCGACGGAATTCGTGCCATCAGGGACGATGTACGCGTGGTACGGGCCCGCATCGTGCGTGAAGTTATTGGTGCCGCCCCAGATGAGGTTAAACCCACCTTTGATAGACCAATGGTTGTCGATAAACCACTCGAGGCTCTGGCCGGCCACAAAGGAGTTGCTGGACTCTTCCCACACGGCAAAACCAATCGGCTTCAGGGTATCGCGCAGGTAGTTGGCGATATAGAAGAAGGTGGTAATGAAGTTGTGTTCGTCGTTCAGGTAGCCCGTGTGCTTGTCGCCTTCGTGGTCCATATACCAAGTGTCAAACATCTGCATGGACAAGAAGAACGTGCGGTCTTTGTTCAGCCATTTGATCCAGGTAGGACGGTCTAAACCAATCGACCAACGCATGACGTTGCTCGTGTCGGCCCAATCGGCCTTACGAGTGTTCATCACGAGTTCGTCGAGGGTCCAGGAGGACTCCACCCGAAACACCACGCCGGTGTAGTTTTCAAAGTAGTCGAACGACAAGCCCGGAATGTGGGATTGCTTGTAGGACTGCTTCACATGACCGCCGGTGAGCGCGTTGGCGCTGGCGCGGTAGAACAGGGTGGCGTCTTTGTTTTTAATGGCGCGTTTGGCGAAGTCAGAGATCGTGGACACTTCGCCGGTCAGGTCGTCGACTGCACGGTCTAGGCTACCACCGTCGGCGATCGCTTGAATGGCATCACCCGGTTTCATGACCTGAACAGGGAAGCCCAAAGAACCCAGCGGGCAAGCGCCGTTGGGGTCAAGGAACGCACCGGCACCGGCAAACGGATGCCCGGTGATGATACCGCCCGTCAAGTCAGACACCGTACAGTCGGTTTTGCCGAACTTTGCGTTGTTCTGGCGAGCACCCGTGGTGCCGGGCGTGCCCAGCGCACTGAAGCCGCCGAAACCCGTGTTGAGCACGTTGACGTTCTCGAACTGGAAAGCCGGCACGTCGTTCCAACCATAAAAGTAGGAAATCGCGGTGTGCACTTCGCCCAAACGGAACTCCCAACGCATGCCGGGTTCGGTGTTCTCAATGGCCCATTCTGGACGGTCATTGATGCGCAGACCCGCGGGCGAGCCAAAACCAGCCGGCGAGCGATAGTCTTTAGGACCGCGCGAACCGCAGATGTTGTCGTTGTTGAACGCTGCACCGGGAAGGCCGCCTGCAGTGGCCGCCTGCGAGCGCGCCAGTTCGGTGGCGCCGTTAATACAAGGCTCAGCGGCGAAGTAGGTGTTGTACATCGCAAAGACGCTGGTGTCCTTGGCAAACGGATGGGCCCAGCCCTGCGAAGGGTTGCCTAAACCGGTTTGCTGGAACTGGTCAAAGTTCCACAGCAACGTGACGGCGTTGTCGGTGGTAGGACCCATGGAGCCAAACTTGTACTGGAACGAGGCTATCCACTGGGGAATGCGAATGTCTTCGAAGGAATCGAAAAACAAATGCTGGCCGTAGTCCACCGGGTTCACCACGTCTTGGAGGCGGAAGAAGTCAGTCTTGCCCCACACCACCTGCTGTTTACCGATACGAATCCACCAGTCGCCGACCGTGGCGTCCATGTAGAGTTCGCGGAACGGATACAGGCGGCCGCTGGCGTCGGTGTTGTTCATGGCAACATCGAGCGGATCGACGTTTTGGTCGGAACAACGGATGCAATTAAACGGCAGCAGGCCCTGGCCCGGCGCGTTGCCATACAGCTTGTTGCTGCTCACGGCGGTGAGCGGGAAGCCGCCCTTAGGCGCGCCCGGGTGGTACATGGAACGGTCGGGTGAGCGGAAAGCGATGGATTCGAGGTTATTCGTAATCCACGACTGGTCTTGGTAACCCTGGGATACGATTTTGCCCAAGCCGCCCGTGGCGTTCAACCCAAAGCCGGCAGGATCGCCCCGCGTCACGCCGTTGAAAGTCGTGTTTTGGTAGACGTCAAACCCGCCCTGCTCAATTGGGCTGTTGGCGTAGGTTGCCGCGCGGCCCATATAGGAGGGCTGGCCGCTGTTGTTCGCGGTGCCACTGCCGAAGGTTTCGCCCATGTAATAAGCGGCGTCGAACTCAGGCCGGATGACCGTTACGAAGCTCAGGGTGTCGAACATGCCGACGTCCTGGTAATTCACTTCGGCGTTGACTTCCAGCCGCTGAATCCACTGATTTAGGTAGGCGTCGCCGGACCCGACGCGCGCACGCGCCTCGGAACTCAACGCGCCTTCAATTTTAACTTCACCACCGAGTGCATCAATCAAGATACGGGCTTCGGCCGGCACTGCAATTAGCAGCGCGGTCGAGACCGCAGCACTCAATGACAAAGCGCGGAATATGCTCTTCATTGTGTCGTCTCCCATTTATCTACTTACACATCACCGCGGCGAGATCGCCGAGGTGTATTCGCATCGTTTTAGCATCCCGGCTTAATTTGCCGGCGCACGTCACGCGCACAAAGAGCGCGAACGGATGCTAATTGTCGCGGAGTTTGTCACAGCTGTTGTAAATCGTAAACACTAATTTGCGATTATCCCCGGCCAGCCCGCAAAACGTGACATTTTTACCACAAACGGCAACTGGGCTGTGGAGTGCGGGGGTTCAGGAGCCAGCGGGGGCGTTGCCGCGCGCCGCGTGTGATGGTGTGACAACGGCCTAGGGTGAAGGCCAGCAACACCCCGGCTGCGGCCTGCCTTTGAGGCTTGCGCACCCGGGCGACGCGGAGCGATTTCCTGACCGGGCGGCGGCCTGTATTATCCCGCGCTGCCGTCCACTTGCTCGCAACCCTTCACTTTTAAGATAAGGCAGACCGCCACCATGACAACTTTTTCCACGGATGAATTTCGCAAGGCCTGCGGCGTCTGGGCCAGCGGCGTGTCCATCGTCACCACCCGCGACGCCGAGGGCCGGCCCTACGGCCTGACCATGAACGCCGTGACCTCACTCTCGTTGGATCCACCCTTGTTTATCATTTGTGTGGACAACAACTCGGAGACGCTAGAACCCATCAAGCGCAGCGGCGTGTTTGCGATCAATATTTTGGCGCAACCGCAGCAAGCGTTGTCCAATGCGTTTGCGAAGAAAAATCCCGATAAATTCGCCTCAGTTTCCTTCGAGTGGGGGAATAGCGGGGCGCCACTGCTCACTGGGCGCTTGCTGGGCATTGAATGCACCGTGCGGGCGGCCTACCCGGAGGGCGACCACCATATTTTTGTGGGCACAGTCACTGATTTAACGCCGTCGAGCGACCCCGACGCCGCACCTTTGTTGTACTACCGGGGGCGGTATGCGGAGCTCCCCAGCGCGGTTTAGACTCGGCCGTCAGGATTTTTGCTTGTACCTAATCAAGTCTTGTTGTTATGGTGGCCGGCAGTACACAGGAGGGCCCGGCGATACGTTCGCGGGGCTCACAGACATTCAATCGATAAAACCTTGAAGGCTTGCACGATGCAGAACCGCGCCAAACGTTCGTTGCTTAATGCCATGTGGCCCGCTGTCTTTGCAGCGGCAACCTCTACCGCTTATGCCGCAACGGAAGAACTTAAGGACAATCGCAGCCCACTGGTGGTTGATTTCACAACCGCCACCTACCTTCCCAGCCAAAAGGGCGTGTTGGTGGCAGGCCTACACGGCTTGTTGGGCGCGTTAAGAATCAACGCGGATGGGGTGGCAGAACTCAGCCGCTTTGAAGCCGACGAAAACATCGACTTTACGGCAGTGGAAAAACTGACCGACAGCGAAGTGCTACTGGGCACTTCTACCGGCAGGCTCTACAACTTCGATGGCAAGACGCTAAGTGACCTCGGCAAAATTACCGAGTTCGATGAACCCGTGCTCGACATCGCCATTTCGGGCGGCAAGGGCTGGGCGGTAGGCTCGCGCGGCATGTTGGCCAAAAGCGCGGATGGTAAAAAGTGGGACGTGGTGACGATCGATGAAATTCGGCAGCCCGAAGTGAAACTGCCGGTCATCACAGCTGCCAGCGAAGCGTATTTTGGCGTCGCGAATATTATTCTGGACAGCGTAAAAATCACCGCCACCAAGGGCGGCGCACCGCTGGTAGCCGACACCGACTACACCTTCTATCCAGACGAAGGCTTTGTCCAAATCAACGCCAATTTAGACGCCCAGCCAGCGCCTGCCATTGCTTTCCAATTCCACCCGGGCCCGGCGTTTAAACTGGGCGACGTGTCTTGGAACGTGGTGATGTTTGAGGGTGACAACATCACCATCGCTGGTGAATTCGGCATGATAGTCCAGAGTGCCGATGGCGGTACCACCTGGACGCGTCGCGACAGCGTGTTCACACCGAAAGAGCCAGAACAGCCTTATTGGATTACGGGCACGCAAAGCGGCAATACCATGGTGTTGGTGGGCGCTGCAGGCGCCGTGCACAAAAGCACCGACGCCGGGCTAACGTGGACGCGTCTGCCGCCCCCAAGCGCGGAAGGCTTGTTCGGCGTGACCTTGCTGCCGGATGGCACACCCGTCATCGCAGGCGCCGTGGGTATGGTGGGCACCTTTGCCAACGACAAATGGGAACTCGCCGACCGCAGCAAGCTGAAACTGCTGTCGTGGTTAAAGAACACCGTCGCGATGCCTGACGGCTCCACCCTACTGCTGGGTGGTCGCCAAACGGCGCTGTCGTTGAAATGCGCCGCGAGTACCGCCTGCGAGTGGCAGCGGGTAACGGTTAAGACTGGGGAAGAGGTTGCCATCGCAGAGAAGCTTGGCATTTCAGTCATCG
>CAIPNE010000403.1 GCA_903866355.1 uncultured Gammaproteobacteria bacterium | reverse complement strand
GCGGCCACCGGTGAATCGTCTGCCTCGCGCAGAATCTTCACCATCTGCTCTTCCGTAAATCGCGCCTTCTTCATGACTCCCTCCTGTCCCGGGAGCCATCTTGCCAAACTTCATGCGGTCCGAAAAACAACCATCAGGTCACGCCGCTATGCGCTGGACACCCGCAAGCTGCGGCAGGAACTGGGGTGGCAGCCTGAAGTGAGTCTGGAAGAGGGGTTAAGGGCAACGGTGGGGTGGTACGTAAAGAACCTGTAGGAGCGCGCGTGGTCGCGACTCTTGCTTCCGGCGAGTGGCTCCCGGCTCGCGCTTTGCGCTCGCCGGTCGCGGGGTGTGGCCCCTCATGTATGAAACTGAAAGAGTAGGTCCGACTTCCGCCCGAGCAGTCCGTCGCTAACGAAGACCCCGCCCTGGGATTGGCCAGTGCCGGCATCCTTGTAACGGTATTGCAGTGCCTTGATTCGGCTGGCGTAACGGCGCCGGATGAACTTATCCCGGCCTCGGACGTGCTTGCCAGAGACTTGTCCGTGGCAGTAGGTAGACGTAGCCATGGGGAACAGTAGCGTCGAGCAGAGCATGTCAGCGATTTGCAGCGGCACGTGATTGTTGCTGTGCCCGAAGGTGGGTAAGTCGAGTAGACGGCCCATCGGGTCACCCTTCGCGCGGTATTTCTGCGTGAAGATCGAGTGGGACACTTGGGTATTTAGGCCGGGTGTTCGGAAATCCGCCACCATGAAGCCGGTCTCGTCACGCCAGTCCAAGAAGGCCGAAAAGTTACGGCAGGCTGCCTGGATGGAGGTGGTGTAAATGGCACGGCTATCGATGGGTTTGCCGATGCCTTTCACCCAGACCGATGCAAAAAGACGGACCTCGTTGGCCCGCAGCAAGTCCAGCGTACGGTCGATGAACTGTAGTATCGCTTCGGAGCGTGCACCATGTTTGCGCAGAGTGGAGCGTAAATCGGATCCCTTGATTTCAACGAGCACATCGTCGAGTGGATGGTCGCTGTTGCCGAACCTTCGCGGAAAATATTGGCGTTTGAGTTTGAGAAACTCTAGTGTCAGGCTCCGCACCTTCGTGGCGTCGACCATCATCCCGACGATGACCAGTACCGGTTGGATATCGGTTGCAGCGGCTGGCAGCGGAGTGGTGCAGCCGGCTTCATCGATGTAGCAGAGGAAGGTCATGGCAGCGCCATAAATGACAACGGCCACTCAAAGGTGGCCGTTGGACTGCCTTTCGGCAGGTTGTGTCGCCGAGAGTTACCCCGTTCGACAAGCCGGCTTGCGCCGGATTGGTTGAAACTGTACCAAACGGCACTCGAGGGCGTCAAAGGCTGCCTTTGGCGCCGGTGAGTCAGGTCCGGCTCCCGGAGCCTGGCAAGGGCTGTATCAGCATGGCGAGACATGGCAGCTACCTTGGCGCTGCTTGGGGGCTGCAGATTAGGCACCAGCCCCGGCATGCGAGTCATCACGCCTTTGAGTTTTTCGCGAAATGCGCAACGAATAGGACGTGTCACTGCGCAACGGGAAACTGGTTGACTACCGGGCGGGGCACTAACGATGCTTGAAGTTGCGTCGGCGCGCGGCTCCCGGCTCGCGCTGCGCGCTCGCCGGTCGCGAGCGCCCAGCGGTCCTCATTTCGCGTCAAGTCGTCTCGTCGAAGGCATCGACCAGCAACTGAGTTGCGATATTGAAGTGCCCGAGGCCAATCCGTAAAATTCGACTCAACCCCGCCGGAGATAGCATCTCCGGCCCGACGCCTCCCTCGTGGAGGCGTCTCTTTTTCTGCTTGGCGAAACGCGGCGCAAATGGGGGATGGATGAAGGGGTTGCGGTAACCCAAGCTGAGGCGGAGCTACCAACTCCTCGTACAGGGCCAACGCTTGAAGGAAAATAACATGTTTGTTATTTTTCATGAATCGCACACCGGAACAACTCATGAAGACGTATGACCAAGTCATCAACGCATTGATGAAGCGCCCAGGCGTAAGAGCCGAGGTGGACCGCATGGAGCGTGAAGAAACAGGGCTGCTGGATGCCTTGCTCAAGGCACGGCGTGAAGCGGGCCTCACGCAGGCGGATGTAGCCGAGCGCATGGGCACGCTGGCACCAGCGGTCGCACGGCTGGAGCGCTCGCTGGCCACCGGAAAGCACTCGCCATCCATCGCCACGCTTCGCAAGTACGTCAACG
>CAIPNE010000402.1 GCA_903866355.1 uncultured Gammaproteobacteria bacterium | reverse complement strand
CGGTCCCCAGCCCGAGGTCATTCGCCTGATGGGGGATAAAATCCTCGCGCGTGAATTTGCCGTGGCGCAAGGTCTGCCGGTCGCGCCCAGCTGCCAGCAAGATGGCACGCTGGCCGAGTTCGTGGCGCAAGCCAGCGCCATCGGCTTTCCGCTGCTGATCAAAGCCGCGGCCGGCGGCGGCGGCAAGGGTATGAGCATTGTGCGCTCGGCTGAGGAATTGCCCGCCCGCGCCAGTACTGCCAGCAGCGAGGCGCTGCGTTATTTCGCCGACGGACGGGTGTACGCCGAGCGCTATTTGGAGCGGCCGCGCCACATCGAAGTACAAGTATTTGGCGATGGTCGGGGCCACGTCGTGCATCTTTTTGAGCGCGAATGTTCGGTCCAGCGCCGCTTCCAAAAAATCATTGAAGAATCACCGGCGCCTAATTTGCCGGTCGCGTTGCGCGATCGCATCTGCGCTGCGGCCGTGCAACTGGCAGCAGCGGCCGGCTATCGCAACGCCGGCACGGTTGAGTTTATTTTGGCACCGGACGGTGAGTTTTATTTTTTAGAGATGAATACCCGTTTGCAGGTGGAGCACCCCGTCACCGAATTCGTGACGGGGCTGGACCTCGTGGAACTGCAATTGCGCCTGGCGGGTGGCGAAGCCTTCACCCTGCAGCAGGACGATATCGTGCAAACCGGACACGCCTTCGAATGTCGTATTTGTGCCGAACAACCCGAACACGATTTCCGACCGGCTACCGGCCGCATCGAAATTCTCCAGCCACCGCAGGGTGCTGGCGTCCGCTTCGATGGCGGCCTGCGGGTTGGCTTGCCGATCACCGCAGCCTTCGATTCCATGCTCGCCAAGCTGATTACCCATGCCCCCACGCGCGCAGAATCTGCGGCGCGAATGCGCGCGGCACTCGCCGAACTGGTGCTCCTAGGCGTTGACCATAACGTGGACTACTTAGGGCGCATCTTCGCGCATCCAGAATTTCTGGCCGGCCGCCTGCACACGGGCTTCGTGGTAGAACAAGCGGCACAACTGGTCGCCGAGCCACTGACCCCGGCAACGCGTGCGGCCGTGCTACTCGCCGCCGTGCTGGGCACCGATGAATTCTCGCGACTCGCCTACGAGTGTCCCGAGCCGCACGCAAGCATCGGGCACTGGCGCAACTAGGCCCCGCTATCCACCTCTTCGATATCCCGGACTCACGCCATGCCTACCCAGCTAACGCTCGACGGAATTACTTCGGAAGTCGAGATTATCTCGCGCCGACCCCACCTCAACCTGCGGGTCGACGACCTCCTCTGTCGCGTGGAGGAGCCTCAAACCCGCGGCGAAGGGCCGTTCGACATCACCATCAACCAGCAACACCATCGGGTGTGGCGCGCCCGCGAAGGCGATCGCATTCACGTGCACCTAGATGGCAAGACCTACTCGGTGGGCTATCAAGAAGCAGTGCGGGCGGCCGCACAAAGTGGCCATGCGAGTAATGAAATTCGGGCTGAGATGCCCGGCATGGTGGTGGAGTTGCGCGTCACAATGGGCGATGAAGTCGCCCTTGGCGACCCGCTGCTGGTCATCGAATCCATGAAAATGCAGATCACCGTGGCCGCCCCGCGCGCAGGTTTGATCGAGACCATCCACGTCGAACCCAATACGTCTTTTCAGAAAGGAACCCTGCTCGTGTTACTGCGCGCAGTGGTGGAGTAAAGCCCATGGCCCGCATCCAGTCGTCACTTAATCCCGGCAGCGCAGAATTTAGGCGCAACTACCTCGCCAGCAAAGCGCGGGTGGCGGCGTTCCACGCCCAACAAGATACCGCCCGTCACGTGCGGCCAGCACGCGATGTCGAGCGCCTGGCCAAGCAGGGCAAGCTCCTGCCACGCGAGCGCCTCGAACGGCTGCTTGATCCGGGCACACCATTTTTGGAGCTCTCTTCGCTGGCCGCCAACATGGCTTACGGCGGCGAGTCTCCGGGGGCCAGCAGCATCACGGGCATCGGGGTGGTGAGTGGCCGTGAGGTGATGTTGCATGCCGATGATTCCAGTATCAAAGGCGGTGCGTGGTATCCCCACACCATCAAAAAAATTGTGCGCTGTCTCGACATCGCTTTAGAGAATCGGCTGCCGGTCGTACACCTGTGCGATAGCGCCGGCGGGTTTCTGCCGTTGCAATCAGCACTGTTTCCAGACAAACACATGGCTGGGCGAATTTTTCGCAATCAATCGTTGCTCAGCAAACTCGGGGTAAAGCAGCTCTCGCTGGTCTTTGGCCATTGCACGGCCGGCGGCGCCTACATTCCGGCACTGTCGGATTACGCCGTGATCGTGCGCGGAACGGGCGCGGTGTTTCTGGCCGGGCCGCCGCTGGTGAAGGCGGCGACCGGTGAAATCGTGAGCGTGGACGATCTGGGCGGTTGTGATCTGCACACCCAGATCAGCGGCTCATGCGACTACCCCGCAGCATCGGAAATCGAAGCGATCGCCATTGGTCGAGAAATTGTCGCGCAGTGGGAGCGCACGCCCAAAACGCCCTTCCAGCGCGACGCCGTGGAAGCGCCGTACTACGACCCCGACGAACTGCACGGGATTATTCCTGACGACATCAAACGCGGCTTCGACATGCGCGAAGTCATCGCCCGGTTGGTCGACGGCAGTCGCTTTCATGAATACCAACCCGCCTACGGCACCACGCTGGTTTGCGGCTACGCCAATCTCTGGGGCTACAAAATTGGCATCCTCGCCAACAACGGCGTGTTGTTCAACGACTCCGCGCTCAAGGGTGCGCATTTTATCGAGCTCTGTAACCAAAACGGCACGCCCTTAGTATTTCTGCAGAACATCACCGGCTACATGGTGGGCCGCGAATACGAAGCCCGTGGCATCACCAAGGATGGCGCCAAAATGATCATGGCCCAAAGTTGTAGCCGGGTGCCTAAGTTCACGGTGATGTGCCACGGCTCTTTCGGTGCGGGCAACTACGGCATGTGTGGGCGAGCCTTCGACGCCCGCTTTTTGTTTTCTTGGCCTAATCACCAAATTGGAGTGATGGGTGGGGAACAAGCGGCGCGCACACTGGCCGAAGTGAAAACCCGCCAGTTGGAGCGCGAAGGTCTGGCACTGGACCCCAGCGTGATCGAGGGTGTCTATCAAGACACGCTCAAGGCCTACCAGGAGCAACTCTCCGCGTATTACGCGACTTCAGAACTCTGGGACGATGGCATTATTGATCCGATCGATACCCGCAACGCGCTAGGCGTGGCGCTCAGCGCGGCCCAAAACGCCCCGCTCGGTGAAGACGGCTATGGGGTATTTCGCTTCTAGATCGAGTGCACAGGGCGTTGGGAAAATGGCTTTTCCACGCTCTCGCGGCCGAACACGCTGACCCGATTCCGTCCAGAGTCTTTCGAGACATACAGGGCGGCGTCTGCCTGATCAATCAGCTCTGACAGGTTATTGGCGGCGAGCGCCAGATCAGTCACGCCGAAGCTTGCAGTAATGGTTGCCCCACCCGCCACAGTGGCCAAGTCGGCCGCGCGTAACTCGATGGCCGCGCGCATGCGTTCGGCAATCAGCGTCGCCTCGGGCGCCGCCATACCCGGCAGCAAGATGCAAAACTCTTCCCCACCGTAGCGGCACAGATGGTCGTTTTCGCGCACGGTCGCCTGAATGAGTCGCGCGACATGCACAATCACTTGGTCACCCGCCGAGTGGCCATAGGTATCGTTAATCGATTTAAACGCATCAATATCCGACATGATGCAAGACAGGGGATAACCCCGCTTGCGGGCCGCCAATAGCTCGGCTTCGAAAATAGCGAGGAACGCGCGTCGATTGAGGCAGCCGGTCAGCGAATCACGGGTCGCGAGACTTTTTAGTTCCTCGTTCTGCTGGTCTATTTCTCGACGCTGCTGCTGCAAAGTCGCCAGTGCCTGACGCAAGGTTGCGGTTTTCTCAAAGCCGGCCGTTTGGTCGCTGAAGGTGGCCAACACGCCATTGAAGCCTCGCCCATCCTCCAATAGCGGGGTTACGTTGACCGCAAAAACGCGGCGGCCGCGCTGCGGGGTGACCAGCACGATGGTGTTGTCGAGTTCCGCCACCTGCGTGCTCAGCGCCAAATCCCAAGGCATCTCGCGCTTGGTCGCCGCGCGACCGAGCGCTTGCCAGTGGAACTCCGAGAGTCGCCGACCGGGTAGATCCTCTAACACCAAACCCAGAGCACGCGCAAAAGCGCTATTGGCATTCACAATTTGGCCGTCGCGGTCGAGTAAGACGACGCCCTCCACCAGCCCCTGAAAAAGGGACTCCACACTCAAGCCGGGAAACGCGAGCGCTCTACGCACCCGCGGTAGCAAGGCGGCTAGCAGGATGACCATACCCCCCACAAACGCGGCGAGACCGATGGGCAGCGAGCGCGAAGACCCTCGATCTAGGGTTGGCGAAGTTTTAAAACGAAGAGATAGTTCACCCCAAGGCTGTCCGGCGCGCATCAAAACATGGGGGCCAGCATCGGGATCGGTGCCCTGCTGCCGGTGCTCGAAGTCGATTTCGCCACCCACGCTGAAAAGCGTGTTATCCGCGCGGGTCAAATAATAGCCCTTCATATCCGGGCTATCGGCAAGCGCTTGATGCAGAAATTTGTCCAGCCCCTTGAGATCATCTTGGGCTAAGAGGCGTTGCGCCTGCTCGGTCACCAGTCGAACGGCGCTCGCGTGCTCGTTCGGCGTTGTCGACTTCGCCAGCCCCAAAAAGGCGCCGGTTAAAACCAGTAACGCAGCCAGCGCGCCTAAGGGTAGGAGCGAGCGCAAAATGTATCCCAAACCGAGTGCGCCCAGCCTATTTTTCATGCGGTTACTGTTTGTGGTGGCTACCCGGGGGTAGCGGCCATCGATCCACTAAGCTGAAGCCCGTTCAACCACGTTCCAGCAACATCCGTAATTCGATCAAAGCGGCGTTGGCACGCGAAATATAGGAAGCCATGACCAAGGAATGATTGGCGACAAACCCGAAGCCCTCGCCGTTCAGCACCACCGGGCTCCACAGGAGATCTTGGGTTCCCTCTAGTTCCCGAATGATTTGCCGCACGCTGACCACCGCATTGCGCTTTTCCAGCACCGAGGAGAAGTCTACTTCCACGGCACGCAGGAACTGCAAGAGCGCCCAACTGGCCCCGCGGGCCTCAAAGAAGACATCGTCGATTTGGCCCCAAGGGGTTTGCACCGTGACCACATCCGGTGCCACGGTGGAGCGTTCGGCAGCAGTCTCTCCGGCAAGGTCAGTGTTAATTCGCACTTGCCCAACGCTGGCTCCCAGCCGCTGGGATAAATCGCCCAAACGTTTTTCGACCACCGCCAGCCAGTTACGCAGGTTATCAGCGCGCGCATAGAATTGGACTTGCGTAGCGGTGGGCGAGGAAATAGCGAGGAGGTAGCGTTCCAGTGCGCCCGCCGCCCCGGCGTACTCGGTTTCGGCCGCCGGGAATAACCACGAGGTGGAGTCGATGCGCAGTTGGTTGTCGGCCTTGACGAGATTAACGTCTTCCGTGGACTGCGACTGAGAGCGAGAAAAATCGTTACGCAAGGCGATGGCCAAATCGCGGGACTGCACCAACACACCCCATTCCCAGTTGGGAAGGTTATCCATGAGTACGCCCGGCGGCAGCACGTCGTTGCTCAAATAACCGCCCCGCTTGTGCAGCAGGCGGTCGATGACCTCAATGAGGGTAGCGGTGGTCACCGCTCCTCGCACCAGCGTGCCATCGGTGGATCCGGTGCGGGCACGCGCCACGGCGCGCACGTCGAACCCCGGCGGTTCGTGGTCGAAGAACAGTAATAAGCTGAAATTGAGCACCACTAACCCGCCCAACACCCAGCTGGCGGTACGCCAGCGGTGTGTGGGGGCATCCGCAGGGGCCGCTGCCCACCATTGTCTTATCGTCGTGAACAACTGACGCTCCTCATACCTGCGACGGGTGTCGGGCGAGCGCGCGGCGCGCCTTATTGAGAGAAATCGACTTGTAAAACTTTATCGACAGCTGGGATGCTAGCAATCGCTGCCAGTTGTGTCGCCTGCAAAGGGTGGGACACCGCCAACACGCCAATTGCCGAATCTCGGCCCTCGGCCGCACCGACCTGCATGCGCGAAATATTAATACCCTCGCGGCCCAGCAATTCACCCAGAGTGCCAATCACACCCGGCTGGTCTGCATGGCGGGTAAAGACCAAGTGGCCTTCTAGGGGGGCTTCTAGCGCATAGTCGTTTACCCGTACCAAACGGGGATGACGACCGTCAAACAAAGTGCCTTCCAGACAACGCGTACCGCTTTCGTCACGGGCGGTGACCCGCAGCACCGAGAGGTAGTCGCGCACATCGGCGGATTTGACCTCACTGAGTTTGATGCCCTGACGGCGCGCCAAGTGCGCCGCGTTCACCCGCGTGATGGGGATATCCAAATGATCTTGCAGCAGCCCCGCCAGTACCGCAGCCACCAACGGTTGGCTGTCTAACTCGGCCGCATGGCCATACAACCCCACTTCGATTTCCTGCAGCGGCCCATCGAGCATTTTCCCAACCAACTTGCCCAGTCGGCGGGCCAATTGGAGATACGGTTCGAGTTGCGCCAGCCGCTCTGGCGGCACGCTCTGGAGATTCACCGCGTTGCGAATTTCATCGTGCAATAGAAAAGCCGCGATTTGGTGCGCGATTTCCACCCCGGTAGCAGTCTGTGCTTCTTCCGTGGAGGCGCCGAGATGCGGCGTGAACTGGATGCGTGGATGGCCAAAAAGCGGCGAGGCGCCCGGGGGTTCCTGTGCGAAAACGTCCAATGCCGCGCCGGCCAAATGACCGCTCGTGATGACCTCGAGCAGCGCCTCTTCGTCGATCAGACCGCCGCGCGCACAGTTGATCAGCCGCGCCCCTTTTTTCATGGCGCGCAGCCGCGTAGCCGACAGCAGATTGCGCGTGTCGGTGGTCATGGGACAGTGGAGCGTGACGTAATCGCTGGTGGCCAACAGGGTATCCAAGTCTGCCCGCACCACCCCATGGGCTTCGAAGGTCTGGGGATTCACGAAGGGATCAAAGCCCAGCACGTGCATTTTCAGGCCGCGAGCACGCTCGGCGACGAGGCGTCCAATGGTGCCAAAACCCACGATGCCGAGAGTTTTGCCGGTGACTTCCGAACCCATGAACTTAGAGCGCAACCACTCACCGTTGCGGGTCGTGCGATCAGCCTCTGGCAATTGTCGGGACAGTGAGAACAAATGGGCAATCGCCAATTCCGCGGTGGTCGTGGCGTTGGCGTCCGGGGTGTTGAGCACGACAATGCCGCGTTCGGTGGCAGCATCGAGGTCGATATTATCCACGCCAATGCCCGCGCGCCCCACGACCCGCAGCTTGCTGGCCGCGGCGAGCAATTTGCCACGGATTTTGGTTTCGCTGCGCACGATAACGGCATCAGCGTCCGCGATGTGCGCCAGCGCCTCCTCGACGTCGAGGCCGGGCGAAAAATCGATTTCCAGCTGTGCATATCCTTGCAGCGCTGCAATGCCTTCACTGGCCAGTTTGTCGGCGACAAAAACCTTGAACATAGGGATTAATACCTTGAGTTAGCGATACACAGGGCTAGAGGGGTGTGGCGGGCGGCGCAATCTGCGCGTAGGCCCATTCCAGCCATGGCAGCAGGGCTTCCAAATCGGTGGCATCCACCGTCGCCCCGCCCCAGATCCGCAGGCCCGGAGGCGCGCTGCGGTAGGCGGCGATGTCATAGGCCACGGCTTCTTCGGCGAGCAGCGCCACCAGCCGGTCGACGGCCTGCGAGCGTGCTTTGGCATCGAGCGCCAAAAACCACGGCGCGGTGAGTTTTAGGCAAATAGACGTGCTGGAACGAATCGCCTCATCGGCCACCAGAAACGCCACCCAAGGCGTACGGGCTACCCACTCGGTCAGCACCGCAAGATTGCGCTGCGAGCGTGCGCACAGCGCGCTTAAACCGCCCAGCTGTGCCGACCACCGGAGCGCATCGAGGTAATCTTCCACGCAGAGCATGGAGGGGGTGTTGATGGTCGCCGCGGCAAATAAGGCTTCGTCGATTTTACGGTCTTTGGCCAAGCGGAAAATTTTGGGCAGGGGGTGCGCCGGCTCGTGGGTGGTCAGGCGTTCAGCGGCTCTGGGGCCCAGGATCAACATCCCGTGGGCACCCTCTCCACCTAACACTTTCTGCCAAGAGAAAGTCACCACGTCGAGTTTGTCCCATGGGATCTCCATCGCGAAAACCGCCGAGGTGGCGTCGCAAATGGTGAGGCCCTCGCGGTCTGCAGGAATCCAGTCGCCATTGGGCACACGTGCACCGGAAGTCGTGCCGTTCCACACAAAGACCACATCGTGGGAGAAATCGACGAGCGCCAGATCGGGTAGCTCACCGTAGGGGGCAGACAGCACTCGGGCGTTGGGAAGGCGCAGGCTTTCGGTGATATCGGACACCCATTCCTGACCAAAATTCTCCCACGCTAAGACGTCAACCGGGCGCGGCCCAAGCAGGTTCCACAAAGCCATTTCCACGGCCCCCGTGTCGGAGGCCGGGACGATGGCGATGCGGTAGTCGGCGGGCACTCCCAACACGCTGCGGGTTTGGTCGATCGCGGCTTGGAGGCGCGCGCGTCCCTCCTTGGAGCGATGTGATCGCCCCACCAACGCGCCTTCGAGCGCGCTGAGTGACCAACCGGGCCGCTTGGGGCAGGGTCCGGAAGAAAAACTGGGATTCGCGGGTTTGACCGCGGGTTTAGGCATCTCTCGTTTCATGCGTTCACCATCGGACTGCGGACTAAGGGCGGCATTCTACTGGGCACCGGCTTTATTGCAACGCAAAAAACGCAACGCCGTGCCAGTGTTTACATCCCGCCGCTGCCCGGGCATGGTCAGGTTATCTATCCACTGCGGGCCACGCCCGCCCAACGAGGAGCCTCCCAACATGTGGCGCAGCCTGCAGATTTATCATGTGAACGTGAATTGCACCCAGCTCGAACGCTCGCTCGAGTTCTACCAAGCCTTGGGTTTTCAAGAGGCCATCGATCTGCCAGAGGGTGACCTACCGGGCTTAGGGCCGGTGCCACGCCGCGGACGCGCAAAGTTGCTACGGCTCGGCGATAACCCACACGGCGCGCTGTTGGACTTGGTGGAATGGACGCAACCCCCCACCACCGGGGAGCCTTACCCACATCTGGCCCACACCGGGATTGCGCGTATCTGTCTGCGCGTCAAAGGTTTGGATGAAATGGTCGAGCAACTGATCGCGCGCGGCGTGCGTTTAGTGGCACCGCCCAGTAGCCCCGGGCTGAATGGTGCCAACCATAAGTTTGTCTGCTTTTATGATCCCGACGGCACCGTGATCGAGCTGATGGAATTCTTTAAATAGCGGCGAAAACCGCCCGGGATCCGCGCGCTGGCAGCCGTAACAACAAGAAGCTGATAATCGCCACGTTGAGTAAATTCCAGCCCACACCATTGAGAAACGCACCGGTGTAATTGCCGGTGTAGTCGTAGATAACACCCGACATCCAGCCGCCTAAGGCCATCCCCAACAAAGTGGCCGTGACCACCATGGCAACCCGGGCACCGGCTTGCGCGGCGGGAAAATATTCTCGGATCACAATCGCGTAGGACGGCACGATGCCCCCTTGAAACAGCCCAAACAGCGCCGAGACCACATACAAAGACACCAGTCCGTTGGCCGGCAAGAAGAGCATCAGCGCCAATCCTTGCAGGGTAGATCCCACAATGAGGGTGCGCAGACCACCGATGCGGTCGGCGACAAAACCCGAGGCCAGACGACTGATAATCCCGCAGCCCAACATGAGTGACAGCATCTGCGCGCCGTGAGCCGCGCCAAAGCCCAGATCACCGCACAACGCGACCAAATGCACTTGGGGCATCGACATCGCGACACAGCACGCAACCCCGGCCAAACACAGCAGCGCCTGCAGCACGCCGGGGCTCAGACCTACCGCCAGATCTGGGCTGACGGGATCGACCGTCCCGACGCGTCGGGGCGGTGGCTGATGGGCGATGGGCGAGCGACGGCGCAATAGAAAGGCAATGGGGATCATGGAGGCCGCACACGCGACCCCAATCATCTCGTAGGTCGTGCGCCAGCCATGCGCTGCGACCAACTGCTGGGTGAGGGGCGGCCAGAACGCGCCACCGACATAATTACCGCTCGCGCAGATCGCAACGGCGATCCCGCGACGCCGCGTGAACCAGTGCGAAATATCCGACAGCAGTGGTGAGAAAGTTGCCGAGCAGCCGAAAAAACCAATGAACACCGCTTGGCACCAAGCGAACTGCCCAGCAGTTTCGCTGTGGGCCGCCAACGTAAACCCCAGCAATTGCGCCAACGCCCCGCAGATCAGGGTGGGGAAAACGCCCCACCGGTCCACCAGACGACCCATCATGAGGCCGCCGGCCGCAAATCCGAGCATAGTGGCCGTGAACGGAAACGAGGCACCCGCGCGCGCGGTATGGAATTCTGTCTGGAGCGTGGGCAGCACCACCATCACGGCATACATGCCCGCACCGCCGATGCTCATCAACACCACCGAAGCCGCGAGACGCAACCACGCGTAGGGCGACTCTATTTCGGTGGCGGGGGTTGGTTGTGACATGTCTGACTGGAGATTACAGGGGATCGCCTTCAGTGTCGTCGGCGTCCACCGGCTGCTGATTAACCTGGGTGTGCACGGCGTAGCGAATCGCCGCGATGTGGTAGGTAGTGAGTTGCCCCGCCAGCCCGCTGACGGTGACTTCGGCGGCGGGCGCTTTCCCCATCAACGCGCGCGCCAGTGGGGAATCTATGCTGATGTCGCCGCGCGCAGCATCTATTTCATCACTGCCAACGAGACGATAAACCCGTACCACACCCGCCGCGCTGGCCAGTTCCACCGTGGCGCCAAAAAACACCCGCGCGAGATCGGCAGGCGCGCTCGCCACCACTTTGAGAGTTGGCATCCGGCGCTGTAAATAGCCCAAGCGGGCGTCGATGCCGCGCAGTTCTTTTTTGCGGTATTGATATTCAGCGTTCTCCGAGCGATCACCTTCAGCGGCGGCGGCCGCCAAATGCTGGACCACCTCCGCGCGCCGTTCCCACAGCGACTTGAGTTCGATTTCTAGTGCCCGATAACCCGCGCTCGTGATGTAGGGGGAGGCAGGGGGTCGGGGTGCACGCCAGCGGCTCATAGGCTTAAAGACTCACGCAACAGGGTGGGCAATCATGCACGAACTGGGAAAATCCTTCGCCACTCGTGGCCACCCTCGGCGTGGCGCGCGAGGCGGGGAATGCCGGCGCACGGCGAGCCTAAGCGTCTTAGTGAAAATCTCGCGAAGCACTCGCGAGATCACCCAGCAACTCGGTGTGATCGCTAAGCTCCTCGGCGATCAGATGCACCACCGCATCTTCGCGCTGCACCTTCCCGCGCACCCCTAGCAAGCGGGCCCCCAATAGCTCGCGCCGTTGGGTCTGCGCCAAGCACGCCCACACAATGAGATTAAGCGTGCCGGTTTCGTCCTCCAAAGTGACAAAGACCACGCCGGTGGCAGTTCCCGGCCGTTGCCGCAGAATCACTAGGCCCGCGGTCTCCACCTGCTCGCCCGGGCGCGCGTGTTGGACTTCAAAAAGAGTCTGGCAACGCCGTTGCGTCAAGGTCTCCCGCAACAATTCCAGCGGATGACGACCCAAGGTGAAGCCCAAACGGGCGTAATCCGCCAGTACGTCTTCGCCTTCGGTGGGGCGGCGTAACAAAGGGCTCGCCTCCAAAATGCGCGCGTTGGGTAACACCGGCAGCGGCTCCTCCAAACCTAACGCCGCCCAATGGGCGCGGTGACGATGGCCGGCAAGACCCGCCAGCGCACCGGCATCAGCCAACACCCGCAGCTCTCGACGGCCCAAGCCAGCGCGCTGGGCAAGGTCGTGGACATCGGTAAAAACGCCCGCCGCACGCGCGGCGACTACCCGTGCGGCGACGCTCAGAGACAGTCCCTTCACCAGCGTCAGACCAACCCGCACGCTAGGCTCTTGTGGGTGACTCGTGGGTTCCAGCGTACAAGCCACCGCGCTGGCGTTGACATCGACCGCCTGCACGACCACCCCGTGGCGTTGCGCATCCTGCAAAAGCTGCGCAGGGGCATAAAAACCCATCGGTTGGCTGTTGAGTAAAGCGGCGACAAAAGCCGCCGGCTCGTGGCATTTCAACCACGCCGACACATAGGCTAACAAGGCAAAACTTGCCGCGTGCGACTCGGGGAAACCGTATTCGCCAAAGCCTTGGATCTGCTTGAAGATGCGCTCGGCAAAACTTTCGGCATAGCCGCGCGCCAGCATGCCTTCAACCAGCCGGGTGCGGAGATGTTCTAGGTTCCCGTTGCGCCGCCATGCCGCCATCGAACGCCGCAGATTGTCGGCCTCACCGGGTGAGAATCCCGCCGCCACCATCGCAAGCTTAATCACCTGCTCCTGAAATAGCGGGATCCCGAGCGTGCGTTCCAATACGCTGCGGACCGCCGCGTTAGGGTAGGTCACCGCCTCCTCACCGCGCCGGCGGCGCAAATAGGGATGCACCATCTCACCTTGGATAGGACCGGGCCGAATGATGGCGACTTCGATCACCAAGTCGTAGTAACACGCGGGTTTAAGTCTGGGCAGCATGGCCATTTGCGCACGCGACTCAATCTGGAACACGCCCACCGTGTCAGCGCGCTGGATCATGGCGTAAGTGGCGGGGTCCTCCGGCGGTACATCGGCCAGAGTGAAACTTCGGCCGCGGAAGTCAGCCACCAGCGCCAAGGCGCGCCGGATCGCCGAGAGCATGCCCAAGGACAGGCAATCAACTTTCAGAAGACCCAGCGTATCGAGGTCGTTCTTGTCCCATTGGATGACCGTTCGATCGGGCATGGCGGCGTTTTCGATCGGCACCAGTTCATCGAGCGGCCCGTCAGAAATAATGAAGCCCCCAACGTGCTGCGATAAATGCCGGGGAAAACCCATTAACTCCGTGACCAGCGCCATCAAACGCTGCAGCACGGGCTGTGCGGGATCAAAACCTGCCTCGCGCAGGCGTTCGCTCAGATCGGTGTCTTGGTCCCACCAATAAAGCTTGCCGGCAATGCGTGCCACTTGGTCTGGCGCGAGACCCAGCGCCCGGCCCACATCGCGGATCGCGCTGCGCGCTCGGTAGCAAATGACCGTGGCCGCCAAGGCAGCGCGTTGCCGACCATACTTTTGATAGACGTATTGGAGCACTTCTTCGCGCCGATCGTGTTCAAAATCCACGTCTATATCCGGCGGTTCGCCACGCTCCTTCGAGATAAAACGCTCAAAAAGCATTTCCATGCGCGCGGGATCAACTTCCGTAATACCCAAGCAATAGCACACCGCCGAATTTGCCGCCGAGCCGCGCCCTTGACACAAAATCTCGCGACTCCGGGCAAAGCACACCAGATCGTAAACCGTGAGAAAAAACGCTTCGTACCCTAGCTCGGCGATGAGTATCAGTTCGTGATCAATTTGCGCCAACACCCGTGGCGCGGTACCCGCAGGCCAACGCCGTGCCGCCCCCAACACGGTCAGCGCACGCAAGTGTTCGCTAGCGGTACGGCCCTCGGGCACCAGTTCGCGCGGATAGGCGTAACGCAGCTCGGTCAGGGAAAAATTGCACAGCGAGGCGATGCGCAGAGATTCTGCTAACAACGCTGGGGGATACAGCGCACCCAAACGTGCACGGGGGCGCAGATAGCGCTCGCTGTTCCCCGCCAAGGCGAAACCCATCGCGGCGAGCGGTCGCGCCAAGCGGATAGCCTGCAGAACATCGGCTAAGGCGCGCCGCGCTGGGACGTGCAGGTGCACATCACCGGTGGCCACCAGTGGCAGGTGATGCGTCTGCGAGAGCAGACACAAGCGTTGGTAACGCGCCCGATCAGCCCCCTCGTAAAAGCGCCCTACGGTGATCCAGGCGCGTTCGCCAAAACACTGACGTACCCACTGCGCGTCGGCGTCCAACGGCAACAAGGGCGGTATCCACAGTGCCAATACACTGCCGGCCACCGCCGTAAGATCTGCCCGCGCAAGTCGATAAGCGCCTTTGGCACACTGGCGGCGGGCACCCGAAATAAGCCGCGACAATTGTGCATAGCCGGCCGCGTCGGGCGCCAATAGCAGCAGCTGCAAGCCGTCTTCCAGCGTGAAACGCGACCCAATGATGAGCTTTAAACCCAGTTCGCTGGCCACCACATGGGCCCGCACCACCCCCGCCAGCGAGCAGTCGTCGGTCAAGGCCAGTGCGGTATAACCCAAGGCGAACGCCTGCCGGACCAGTTCTTCCGGATGCGAGGCCCCTTCCAGAAAGCTGAAGTTGCTCAGGCAGTGCAGTTCCGCGTAAGCGGGGTCGAGATCGGGCATCGGGTTGCTTCTCAATAAAACTGTTTTTTTATACAGTATTTTAAGCGGCAACAGAAAACGTTGCAGTACCTCGTGAGGACGGCCGCTACTAACAACGGTTGTCCTTATTGAGCATCACACCCATGCGCCGCTGTGTTTATCTTTTCGCATTCCTCTTAGCCGGCCCTTGCACCGCGGCGCCAGCCCCGGCCAGCACCTCGGCATGGTCTTCCGCGGAGGCACAGGCTGAAATCGAGGCATTTGCCAAAGCGCGCGCGGCCGACGTGGGCAATTTGGTGTTAGGGCCCCGCCCGCCCGTCCTCGCACCCCCCTCCGATAAGCTCTCGTGCGCCGAACTCTACGAGCGCCGGGTGGCCTTGATGCACGCCAAATTGAACTACCGTCCACCGTTTAACGACGACCCGCGCACTCAATTGGCGGTGGGCTTTGGCATGGTGTCTAGCATCAGCCTCGCTTTCCTGCCGTTTGCGGCCATCCAGTCCTATACCGACGCCATCCAAAAGGTCGATACCGAAGCCAGCCTCGACACCCTGCGCTACGCCTCTGCCCGCCAGCAGTGCTTCGTGCGCTAAATCGGCGTGGGCGGATAGCCTTGCCCCTAGCTCAAGGCTATTATTTGAGTCTTCCCCAACGGCTCGCACTGGGCGCGTCGATTTAAGAGATTCAAACCCTATGTTCGAAACCCTGCAAACGCTCAACCCGGATCCTATCCTCGGCCTGATGGCGGCCTTCCGCCAAGACGCCAACCCACGCAAGGTCGACCTTGGCGTTGGTGTGTACAAAGACGAGTCGGGACATACCCCAATCCTCGCTTGCGTGCAGACCGCCGATGCTGCTCATAGAGCGGAAGAAACCACCAAAACCTACGTCGGTCCGACCGGCGATCCAGACTTCAACCGCGGCATCGAGCAGCTGATATTCGGCGCAGACAACCCCCTGTTTGCCGATCGGCGCGTGCGTACGCTGCAGGCGCCCGGCGGCTGTGGCGCGCTCCGCATTGCCGCGGAGCTGATTAACCGTGCTAAGGCCGGGGCGGCCATCTGGGTCTCCGATCCCACTTGGGCCAACCACGTCCCTTTGCTCGGCGACGCAGGCTTGGAAATTAAAATTTATCCTTACTACGACGCGGCCCACCAAGCGCTAAACGCCGACGCCATGTTGACGGCCCTAGAGAAAATCCCAGCGACCGACTTAGTGCTCCTACACGGCTGCTGCCATAACCCCTGCGGGGTCGACTTGAGCCCCAAGGACTGGGACGAAGTGGCCGAAATCACCGTACGGCGCGGCTTCACCCCTTTCGTTGACCTGGCGTACCTCGGGCTTGGCACTGGCTTGGATGAAGACGCCTATGGCGTGCGCAAACTGGCCAGCGTGGTGCCAGAACTCTTAGTGGCAAGTTCGTGCTCGAAAAACTTTGGTCTGTATCGCGAGCGGGTCGGCGCCTTGTCCCTGTTACTACCCAATCCCGCACAGGCAGATTTGGTGTACGGGCAAGTGCAGAACGTCGCGCGCGGGGTGTATTCCATGCCGCCTAATTACGGCGGCGCACTGGTGGGCCGCATCTTGCGTGACCCCCAAGCGCGTGCCGCGTGGGAACTAGAACTCGGCACCATGCGCGTTCGCATTAACGATTTACGGGCACAATTAGCCGGCAAGTTTCGCGCGCGCCTCCACACCGAGCGCTTCGATTTTATTCCCCGGCAACTGGGCATGTTCTCTTTCTTGGGTCTCGATCGGGAACAAGTGCAACGCCTCAAAAACGAGTACAGCATCTACATGGTAGATTCCAGCCGGATCAACGTGGCGGGGGTCAACCAAGCCAATATTGATTATTTCTGCGACGCCGTGTGCGCGGTGCTGTAATCGGGTGGGGCACTTGCCGCCAGCCCTTGTGCTAGTCGCGGAGCAATAACT
>CAIPNE010000401.1 GCA_903866355.1 uncultured Gammaproteobacteria bacterium | reverse complement strand
GGATTGTGTGGCGAGGCGTCGCGGATGGTGTGGGCCGCCACCGCCGACCGGTGCCACGCGTGCGGATTATTTGCCGCCACCGCACTAAACCGAGCGTACAACGTGGCCAGACGTTCGCGATGCTCGGCCACCGTCCAACCCTGTTGGGCACGAAAGGCGCTTTCCATCAGGGCGTAGAGCCCGACGGGCATATCGAGTCCGGCGCGGATTTCGGCGGGATGCAGCAAATCGTCCTTGGGTGACAACTGGCTGTCGGGTTCGTCCTCTTGTGCTAGGTCGGTCAGTTTGGTGCCGCTTATTTGGGCCCGCAATAAACGGTAACCGGCGTCCGCACCGGTCACCAGCGTCGTGTGTGACTCCCCGCGCGCGATGCGCTCACAGGCCTCGCCAATGAGGGTTTGTTGCAGCACGCCGACACTCGCCAGTACGCTGCTTGCCTGCCTGGCACCCACTTCACGGGCAATCGCCCCGGCCGGATTACGATAACGCCAACGACCGTGCGGAACCGCCAGATATTGGATGCCCGACAGCGCTGCTGGTGCCCCTGCATCGCGACCCGCCGCAAGCACTGCTTCGAGCATCAACTTAAGCGGTTCGTGGGCGCGCTGACAGTCTTCTTCTCGTTGCGTCGCGACGCCGACGCCGACCAGCACTGGGGTGTTGGGTGGCAACGGCGCGGTGTGTTTCATGGCCGTTGGCCGCAGGTGTGCCAGAGTTGGATTAGGACCTTTAAAAGCATCTGTGAGGGCTCCGTTACGCGGGTTGTCGTGCGGAGAAAACCCGCGCCAAAATGGTCGGCGAGCGCGGCCCGCCACATTTGGACTTAACCAGCGCAGGGCGCAATGCTGGCTAGAAGTGCCTATTATTCTGCCATGTGGTGCGCGTGCAGGGCAGTGAGTATCTGGCCCCTTGGGGGCTCTCTTTTCAAGGAATTCTGATGTCTCAAGTGTTAGTGGAACAACACAATGGCATTGCCGTCGTGACCCTCAATCCCTCAGCTAAAAGCCCCAAAGGGGCGCTATGCGATAGCCCAGGGAAAGGTCTGACAAACCTCAGCGCAGCGGGAGCCAGCCCTGTGCGGCTGCGCTAAACGTGCTCGGGCAGCACGAGTGGCGTATGACCCTCTGCAATTTTTAAGTGCCCCACGGCAGGGGCCGCTCAGTACTTGATGGCGATGCCCTTGGCCGCCAGCGTGGCCAGTACCGCGTCGCGGACTTTAAAAATCTCCGCCGGCCGCACGGCCCGCAGGCGATGAACTTCGTCGCGCGTAAACTGCTCGAAACCTGCTGGCAAGGTATCGCGGCTGAAGTTGAGCAGAACCCAGTTAAGAACCTCGGCCACGTCGGCATCGTTCAATGCAGAATAAGCCACCCCGGGAACCTGGGTAAGGAACGCACGTCCTTCCGGTACGCTGGCAAAAAGTCCCGGAATGCCGTGCAAAGTCGGGACGTCATTTGGCGGGCTGCCGTTGCCATCTGGCAGGTGGCAGCCCGCACAGTTAAGCAGATAGTTCTGCCGCCCGAAGTCGGTTGCCAGCGCCAACTGCCCCCACGCCAGCAGGCTAAGCAGCGCGAGCCACGGGTAGGGGTGCGAATGCTGCGCTTTCATCAGACATTGCCCAGAATTAACCCGGGCGCTGCTCAGCGACGCCGAGTACCGCGGCGACGGTGCAGTGGTACGCATTGGCCTTATTGCCCATGCACCAGTTTACGTCGTTGTGCAGCCCCATACGGTAGCCCGGGCGTTCGCCCTGATTGTAGTTGCACATGCAACGCGCACAGGCGGATACGCCACAGCAGTCGTTGTAGCTGATGAGGTAGGCCTTATTTTCGTGCGGGTTTTGGCAGGTACCAACCCACGTCACCTTAGAGACTTCGGTGCCCGCCGGACACTGCGAGATGGAGCCACCACAACAGGTACACAGAAAGCCATCCAGTGCGCAGTACCGCCAATATTCGCAGCTGGTATCGTCATCCGAGGTGCCCGTGCCGCCGCTGGTTGGGCCAGCAGCGGCAGCATGGTCGCTGGTGCTATGGCCGGCCGGCGCGGCTTGCGGCGAACGATCGAAGGGCAGGATAGGGAACAACACCGCGCCGCCAAGCAGCGTGCGGCCGAGTCTTGCCAAGGCGTTTCGACGCGAGGTGCGTTGCGCCACTTCGCGGGTTTTGCGCTCAAAGAAATCATCAAACCATTGCATTGCTATCTCCTGACTCTCACTGCTGCGGATTACGCCGAGCGTAAATATTCCTGTACCGAGGACACTCCAAGGTCTTTAGCCGTGAACAGGCTTTCGAGTTGTTCGCGCGAGTTAATCAGACCTTTTGCGCGCACCTTGCCGGTGTCGTCCAACAGCACGGCATAGGGCAGGCGACTTACCTTGAAGGCAAGTCCGAGTTCTGCGGACAGAACATACGGAAATTCCGTTAATTTCGATTGCCGGTAGAATTTTTCTTGGGCACTTCGTTCGCCATCGCTGGCCAGCAGGATGCGCAGCCAAGACTGCTCGCTGCGCGCGCTCGATTTGAGGATAGGCAGCAGTTTTTTACACACCGGACAGGTGGGCGAAAGAAAGAACAGCAGGCTCGACTGTGGGCCCGCATTGCCCACCTCCACCACCCGGCCATCCAGCGCTTCTAGTGTGAAACGTGGCGCTACATCACCCACCGCCGGTCCGGCGTCCAGCATCAACGCGCCCATCGGCGCAATGCGCTCGTAGAGAATGCCGATCTGTCTGGCGAGTGCGAACACGGCTAACACCAGACCAACGGCCACGACGGCCAGGACTACTACCGCAGCAGTGAGTGTTTGCTCCATTAGGTGTTCCTGAGGGCTTCTAATCGGGGGCCGTTAGTCAGCAATTGACTAGCAGCGGCGTACAGCCCCGCTAGCATGCCGACCCCAAGCCCAATGATGAGGTAATCGATGCTGATCAGGGTGCGCGAAACTGTGGGAAGGGCGGCCAGCCCAAGCAGCAAGACAAACAGGCTATTGCGTAGGATGAGACCCCAAGAAATTTGCTGGTCGCCGCTGCCGCCACCGCAACCACAGCTGATTTCCGTGCGGCCACGCAGCAGGTTAACCGCCACTGCAGCACTGACCACAAGCAACAGTAGGACTCCCGAGCCTTGGGCTAGTGGCTTGGCCATTGGGACACACAGTAAAAGACCAATCGCGGCTTCTGAGGCGATTAATAGGTTGGACGCGCTGGGCACCGCCACCTCTGGGATGAGTGCGTAGTTCTGCAAGGCAGCCGCGAAGATTTCGCGCTCTTGCCATTTATGCCACCCGCCATGCAGCAGTACCGCGGCGGCCGCGTAACTCACGATTAGGCTAAAGACAGGGTCGATCACCGTGTTTAATGGCTTTCTATCAGCGCTGGGGCTTCACCGAAACCGTCCACCCGCTTTAGCGGTGCCAGTGTTGGAGCCGTCGTGTAGTTGACAACCCCGGCGGTAGTTGGATCGATAGCGAACAGCAGCGGCGCATCGCCCGCGCTCACAGCGAGCGCGATGGCCTTATTTCCCGCGGCCCGCGCCACGCGCTGTTGGGTTTTTAGGTCGAAGGCCCAGATTTCTGTGGCCGGGTCTTTGTGGCTGCCTTCTTTACCATCGGGGTGCATTGCGACATACAGCAACCCTGTTTGTGCCTGTAGCGCAAAGGGTTGATAGCCGCCGGGCCGCCACGCTTTTTTGATGTCATCAGCGTCCAACAAAGACCAAGACTTGCCTACCGTGGCCACTGCGCCACCGAGGTTGGCGCTAAACAACTGGCCCAGATAGCTAATGAAGTAGTAGGTGTCTGCTAGGTGTTCGGTATGGGTGTAAACCGGCTGTTTATCTGGGTCGAACAGCCGTTCGCTGCGTTGTTGTTCGCTCGCCGTGCCATCGGGTTTGAGGGTGATGGTTAGCAGTGTGCCGTCACCGCAGATGGTGCTGAACCGGTTGTTGACGCTTTGGGCAGGCAGAATGCCCCAGCAGCCCGGCGTTGGAATTTCTGCTAAAAATTTGGCCGCTTTTCGGTCAACGATGGACACCGAACTGGCGGGCGTTGCGTTTTGGACGAGGATAAATTGACCATTTGGCGTGGCGGCAATCATCCCCTTGTAAGGCAGGCTCTGCGCGTGCTTTGGCGGAATGATTATCTCGGCTTTGAGCGTTAACTTTTGACTATCGTAGACATCGATTTGGTCGGTACGGGTGCCGCGATTGAGCTTGGCTAGGTAGGTGGTGGCGACGTAAATTTCGCTGCGGTCGGGAGAGAGTGTGACCAGTCCGGTGAGCCCGGTGCCAATCATGCCCAGGTATTTCAGCGACTGCCCATCAACGATGTGCAGTCGCCCATCGACGATGTGCGAGATGGCGACATCGGATAGATAAATTCGGTAGTCATTGGGGGGCGGCAAACTGACCACCGAGGTTTGCTCTGGCGGGATTTCCGCGCTGCAAGCAGCACTGATTACCAGTCCGAAGAATAGGGTGAAGGCCCATCGTGTTTTTATGAACATCGCCAGTCACCTCATCTTGTGGTGAGAGCAAGCCGACGGTTGCCGAATGACTGCTCAGGGATGGTGGTCGGGGCCTAGATTCAGGGCTGAGTATAGGCCGATCAATTCCGGGTTTACCAGTTGGCGTCGCGCGCCGTTCGATAAAGCATCGACAGCCATTTCGCCGATCCGCGACACCGCGCAAATTGATGCTTGCTCTGCGCCAGAACACGTCGCTCGCACAACCCTAGCCACAAAAAGAGACCGGCTCATTAGCCTGCTGGCCTGGGTTGCTCAATGGCACACGGTTGCGGGGCTGACTGAGCCGGGGAGTAATTTCGTTGCACAGCCTAGGGGACGTTGCACAGCCTAGGGGACACCCAAGTGCACAGCCTAGGGGACACCCAAGCCTAGAGCCTAGAGAGCCTAGGGGACACCCATGCTAAGAGAGCCTAGGGGACACCCATGCTTGGGTTAACACTTTGAGGGGGAGAGCCTAGGGGACACCCATGCTTGCAGCCTAGCGACCAGCCTAAGCCAGCCTAGAGCAGCCTAGGGGACACCCATGCTTGGGTTAACACTTTGAGCAGCGCGTTGCCCCAACGATGCGGCTTAAAAAATCTCTGAAGCCGGTAGCACTTCGCCGGTATGCTGTGGT
>CAIPNE010000400.1 GCA_903866355.1 uncultured Gammaproteobacteria bacterium | reverse complement strand
GACCTTGGTGGGATCTTTGCCCGAAAACGCACCGCCGCCGTGGGGTGCCGCACCGCCGTAAGTGTCAACAATAATTTTGCGGCCAGTCAGCCCGCTATCGCCGTCTGGACCGCCGATCACAAAGGCGCCCGTGGGATTCACGTGCCACACCGTCTGGGGGTTAATCCAACCCTCCGGCAGGGCCTGATGGACATAGGGCTCGATCACGGCGCGCACATCCGCCGAGGTCATTTTTTCATCGAGATGCTGGGTCGACACCACGATTTGCGTCGCGCAGACCGGCTTGCCGTGCTCATAACGCACCGTCACCTGGCTCTTGGCGTCTGGCCCCAAAGTAGGCGCGGCACCACCCTTGCGGGCCTGGGTCATGAGGTGAAGTATTTTGTGGGCGTAATACAGCGGCGCTGGCATAAGGTCGGCGGTTTCGGTGCAGGCATAACCAAACATGATGCCTTGGTCGCCGGCGCCTTCGTCTTTTTCGCCGCTGGCGTCAACGCCCTGCGCAATATCGGCGGATTGCCCGTGGAGCAACACGTCAATCCTGGCGTGCTCCCAATGGAAACCAGCCTGCTCGTAACCAATGTCTTTGATCGCCAGCCGCGCCAAATGGGCAATGAGATCACGGGTAATAGTGGCGGGGCCACGGGTTTCGCCGGCAATCACCACCCGATTGGTCGTGGCTAAAGTTTCACAGGCCACCCGCACTTGCGACGCGTCCAGCCCACTGGCGGCAGCTTCGCGAAAAAAACAGTCGACTACTTCGTCCGAGATGCGGTCGCAGACTTTGTCAGGGTGCCCTTCGGATACGGATTCACTGGTAAATAAGTAAGACGCGCGCACGCTATAACTCCTCAAAGATGACGGTTCAGATCGCGTGCCGTTCGCGCGCGAAGGGCGATTATGCGGGGCGAGTGCGCAAAATAGAACCTAATGCGCTATTTCGCCCCGGTTCATCACGTTAACAACACGATTTTGCCCATGTGGGCGCTGGCCTCCATGAGCGTGTGGGCCAACGCTGCCTCAGCCAACGGGAAGGTTTTAAACACTGGCGTGCGGTAGGCCCCAGCTGCAATCAGAGGCCAAATATGCGCCTCGACCGCGCGCGCGATCGCGGCTTTTTGCGCGCTCGATTGTGGGCGCAGCGTGGAGCCGGTGAGGGTGAGGCGCTTGCTCAACACATGGCCAAAATTCACCTCCACTTTGGCACCCAATAAAAACGCAATCATGGCGTAACGCCCATCCGGCGCCAGCGCGCGCAGGTTTTTGTCGACGTAAGGTCCCGCCACCATGTCGAGAATGACCGTCACGCCCCGTTTGTCGGTCGCGGCCATCACGGCTTCAAACCAATCCTGGGTGCGATAGTTGATCGCGAGATCGGCGCCCAGACTCAAACAGAAATCCCGTTTTTCCTCGCTGCCCACGGTGGTCAGGACGCGCGCGCCGCAGGCCCCCGCCAATTGAATGGCCGTCGCACCGATGCCGCTGCTGCCACCATGGATCAGCACCGTATCGTGCGCGGTGAGTTGCGCCCGGCCAAATAAATTGTGCTCCACGGTAAAACAGGTTTCGGGCAGACCCGCAGCCGCCGCCGGGCTCCAACCGAGCGGCCACGGTAAGCAATGAGTGCCGTGGGCCGCGCAAAATTCGGCGTAGCCCCCCCCGTGCGTGAGTGCCACCACGCGGTCGCCTACCTGCCAGCGCGGCGTACCCTCCCCCACGGCCACTACCACACCGGCAATTTCTAGCCCTGGCAACGGACTGGCGGTGGGGGGCGGGGCGTACAGTCCAGCGCGTTGCAGGCAATCGGGGCGATTCACACCGGCCGCGGCCACCTGCACCAAGACCTCACCCGGGGCAACCTGCGGCACGGCCACAGTTGCCATGCGCAGCACCTCGGGTCCGCCGGGGTTTGTAATTTCGATACCTAGCATCTGATCAGGCAAACTCATTGGGTGCTGCGCTCCGGTTGTCTGCACGTTGGGGTGCATGCAAAATTTTGCAATTAGAGGGGCGAGCCTTAGACTCGCCGGCGCAGTATCGGTCAGCGCCGACCGCCGTTCAACGAAGGCCCGCCATCATTTCGGGCGGAGGATTTCCACATGACGACACAGCACACACGCCTGCTTATTCTGGGTTCTGGACCCGCGGGCTATACGGCCGCGGTCTACGCTGCCCGCGCAGCGCTCGATCCCATGCTGATTACCGGGCTAGAGGTCGGCGGCCAAATGACCACCACCACGGAAGTCGATAACTGGCCGGGTGACGCGGATGGCGTGCAGGGACCGGCCCTGATGGAGCGGATGAAGGCCCACGCGGAGCGCTTCGGCACGCGGCTCATTGGGGATCACATCCACACCGTGGCGCTCGACGAGCGTCCCTTCCGGCTGGTGGGAGACGCGGGTACCTACACGGCAGATGCGCTCATCATTGCCACCGGCGCCTCGGCTAAATACTTGGGACTGCCCTCGGAAGAGGCGTTTAAAGGCAAGGGGGTCTCGGCCTGCGCAACTTGCGATGGCTTTTTCTATCGAAACCAAGCAGTGGCGGTGATTGGTGGGGGTAACACGGCGGTCGAGGAGGCGCTTTATCTCTCCAACATCGCGTCCCACGTCACCGTGGTGCATCGCCGAGATCAGTTCCGCGCCGAGCGCATCATGAGTCAGCGCTTGTTAGAGAAAGCGGCGCAAGGTCGGGTCAGCATTGCTTGGAATGCCACGCTGGATGAAGTTCTGGGCGACGACCAAGGCGTGACGGGGATGAGAATCCGTCAGCTCGACAGCGGTGCCACCCGGGAAGTAGCCCTGCACGGGGTGTTTATCGCCATTGGACATCAACCGAACACCGGCATTTTTGCCGGACAACTGGCCATGAACGGCGGCTACATCCAAGTGCAAAACGGCTCTGCCGGGTTCGCCACGCAGACCAGCGTGCCCGGTGTGTTTGCCGCTGGAGACTGCGCCGACCCTATCTATCGACAAGCGGTAACCTCGGCGGGTTCGGGCTGCATGGCCGCATTAGACGCCGATCGTTATTTGGAATCGCTTAAATAATTCCTATGCTTCAGACGCCGAGATGCTCCCGGTAGAAGTCGAGCGCCAACTGGTTGCCGCGACTCAAGCCGGGTTCCACATATAACTCGGTCTGCGCGTAGGGGAGAAATTCCAAACGTTTGGGCTGGCGGGCGCGCTCAAACAGTTCTGCTACCGAATCTGCCGGATGCACCACGTCGTGGCCCGCGGTGCTGATAATGAGATAGGGCCGCGGGGTGATGCGCGCCACCATCGCCAGCGGGCTAAATTCGAGAATGCGCTCGATGGACTCCAGCGTGATGGTGTCGCGCCAACTGGGGCAGGCCTGCTGAAGCTGGCCAAAAAACTGAATGACGTCCGGGTCCGAAGGGATCCCGCAGAGTTCTCCGGCCAACGCCGCCACCGGAATGCGGCGACCCGGGCGACCGGCATAGCGTTCGGCGCGATCAGCGTCCACCGCGGCGAGCAGTTCTTCAAAATGTTGGCGCGAACGCAGCAACCGCATCCACTCATAGCCGTCCGTCACGGGGACCACCGCCACGGTGGCTTTCGCGCGCCGGTCAACCGCCGCCGTGTAGGACACCAAGGCGCCGGCGAAACTAGCACCCCACAAGCCGAT